>JBFZCN010000166.1:0-8331 GCA_041307985.1 Burkholderiales bacterium | reverse complement strand
CTGAAATTACGGTGCCTTGATTGCGGACTTCGGCGCCAACGCCTACACCGCTAATTCGGCTCTTGATCAGTTCACTGATCTCTGATGGGTTGAGTTGCATTTGCTTACTCCTGGGATCTTATTCGGTTATGCGCTAAGAGCGGTTTGCATCGATACCAAGCGGGCTTTAACTGAAGTGTCTAACACCTCATCGCCAACTTGTACGCACACTCCGCCAATCAATTCTGGGTCTACATTTACTGTAGGACGTAGCTCTCTTCCACCAAAGCGCTTCTTCAATGTTGATAACAAGCTTTTTAATTCTTCGCCTTGCAGCGGGAATGCGCTTGTGATCAAAACTTCTGCAGCACCTTCTTGAGCATTTTTCAAAGCTGTAAATTGAGCAGCAATTTCTGGCATGGCCAACAAGCGATTGTTATGTGTCAAAACTTCAACAAAGTTTTTCACAATCTCAGCTGGCTTTGTTTTCATGCCGCCCAACAAAATTTGCAATAAATCAGCATCGGCTAACTTTGGATTATTAGCTACCGCCAGTAAATCTGGATTGCTGGCAACTTGAGCTAACTCTTCTAGTTGCTCAGCGATAGCAGATAGCTCCGCTGGCTTAGAGCTTCTAAAAAGAGCTTCAGCGTATGGGCGGGCAATAGTAGCTAAGTCCGCCATATTAAAGCTCTGCCTTCAACTGATCTAATAAACCTGCGTGTGCTTTTGCATCAACTTCACGACGCAAAATTTGCTCTGCACCTTTCACTGCCAATGCAGCTACTTCTGTGCGCAACGCATCTCTTGCACGCGTTACCTGTTGTTCTGCTTCGGCCTTAGCTTGAGCAATGATGCGAGCAGCCTCTGCTTGAGCATTTGCTTTAATTTCTTCAGCTGATAATTGTGCGCGCTTTTCAGCATCAGCAATACGCTGAGTGCCTTCATTGCGAGCCTCTGACAATGCTTGTTCAGCACGTTTTTTTGCAGACTCAAGATCAGCCTTGCCGCGCTCTGCGGCAGCCAAACCATCAGCCACTTTTGTGGCTCGCTCGTCTAGTGCCTTTACCAATGGTGGCCAAACAAATTTGGCAACAACCCACCACAAAATAAAGAAGACGACCATCTGCGCGAATAGCGTCGCGTTTAGGTTCACGTTTAGTTCCTTTCGGTCACAATGACAAATATCCACGGGCGCTCAAATTGCGCCCGTCAATAACTACGTCTATTACTTAATTACAGCAAGTAATGGGTTTGCGAACGCGAACAACATCGCAACACCAACACCGATCAAGAAAGCAGCGTCGATCAAACCAGCCAACAAGAACATCTTAGTTTGTAGTGGCTCCATCAATTCTGGTTGACGTGCACAAGCTTCAATGTACTTGCCGCCCATCAATGCAATACCCAAACAGGCACCGATCGCGCCTAAGCCGATGATGATGCCGATACCGATAGCTGTTAAACCTTGAACGTGGGCTAGAAATTCTTGCATGTTGACTCCTAAATAAAAAAACAGTTAGTAAAAAAATTAGTGGTGGCTATGTGCTTGCCCGATGTAGACCAAGGTCAACATCATGAAAATGAAGGCCTGCAACAAAATCACCAAAATATGGAAAATCGCCCAAGCGGAACCTGCAATCACATGGCCCACAAAACCTAGGAACGATAAGTCGACACCGAAATGCCAGATGCCGCCTAACAGGGCGATCAGCAAAAAGACCAATTCGCCTGCATACATGTTGCCAAACAATCGCATACCCAATGAAACTGCTTTGGCAATAAATTCGATGATGTTCAAAACTAAGTTGAATGGTGCCAAGTACCACTTAGCGCCAAACGGTGCAGAGAGTAGTTCGTGTGCAAAACCACCCGCACCTTTTGCCTTGAAACTATAAAAAATCATCAGCACTAAAACTGACATTGATAAGCCTAGTGTGCCGTTCAAATCCGTTGTAGGTACGATCTTGTGGTGAGGGACGTGGACGTTTCCAAAAATTCCCAAGAAACCATTAACGCCATGAGCCCAGTCCACCGGGACTAAGTCAAGAGCATTGAGCAAAACAATCCAGCAGAAAACAAACATTGCTAACGGTGCAATATAAGAGCGGTCGCCATGAACAATACTCTTTGATTGGCTTTCGGCCATTTCCACCAGCAGCTCAACAAATGCCTGAAAACGGCCTGGCACACCAGCTGTTGCACGGCGGGCGGCCACGAGCAAAAAGCCCACAACAATCAAACCCATCATCAAAGACCAAAAAACTGTATCCAAGTTAACAACCGAAAAATCAACAATGGCCTCTTGCTTTGCTTGCAATGTATTTAAGTTTTGCAAATGCCCTGCAATATATTCGGTAGGTGTGTAGCTTTTGCCAGCTGCTTCAGTTGCCATCGTTACTTCCCTTTGTTCTTGTCAAACCGTTTGTTCACTTAAAAAACCACGCTAGCAAATAACACTTCAGCGCCAGCACATAAGTCAACAACAACGGTAACCAATCCAATTCTGGATACAAAACTATTACCAAAAAAAACATTGCAACCGTTGCAATGATTTTTATTAATTCACCCGTTACCAGACCCATCACCGTGGATCCTGCAACATTTGCCCCTACCGCTCTGCTTGCTAGCAACCTTGCCCTCATTGCAAACAGCCCCGCGGGGATGATTGCTATAAGACCACCAAGCAATGCGGATATGGCCAAAGAGTCTAAGCCAAACGGCTTACCCTTTACTGACCAAGCCCAAGCGAAGCAGGAAAGTGTCGTTACCAGCGCCTGAAGAACAAATAAACGTTTAACTGAAATTTTGCTTGGCTTGAGAGCCTCTGAACCCAAAATTACCTCTAGTTCAGCCCTTGTCAACGGTTTGGATAATTCCTCAGAATCACTTAACTCATTGTCCCAAATAGCATTTTTATCAATTTCAGTCTTTTGCACAACTCCAGGCACAAAGCCACGAGATTTTACAGAATCTGTGGGCTTCGGGTCAATGCTATTCATAAAAAATTCACACTTACTTTAATCAATGCCCAGACGTTTTAAAAACCCGTCCAATTCATCAAATTGGCTGAATTTAATGCTAATTTCACCGCCGCGCCGCTTTTGCTTGATTTCAACCGCTAGGTTTAGCTGGTCAGATAACTTCTCTTGAAGCTGCCTCAAGTCTGGATCCGCCTTGATTTTGGCCTTTTTAGAGCTACCAACCTGGGTTTTATTCAAAACCAATTTCGTGGCCATTTGCTCTGCTTCGCGAACTGAGAGCTTTTGCATCACAATTTTTTGGGCAAGGCTCACTTGAGCGGCCGCCTCAAGCGGCAAAAGGGCGCGAGCGTGCCCCATATCAATGTCGCCTTTAGAAAGCATCAACTGCACAGGCCTTGCCAATTGCATTAATCTCAAAAGATTTGAAACTGCGCTACGCGACTTTCCAACGGCCTGAGCCGCTTTGTCGTGGGTGTATCCAAATTCTTCGATCAATCGCGCCAAGCCGCTTGCCTCTTCCAAGGCATTCAAATCTTCGCGCTGCATGTTTTCAATCAAGGCCATGGCAGCGGTGGCTTGATCATTTGCTTCTTTAATTAATACTGGAACCTCTTTGAGGCCAGCCATTGAAGCTGCGCGAAAACGGCGCTCCCCGGCAATGATTTCGTACTTACCTGAAGCAACGCTTCTCACCAACAGGGGCTGCATGATGCCTTGCTCTTTAATGCTTTCAGACAATTCTTGCAATGATGCATCCACCATGTTTTTACGTGGTTGATACTTGCCGGCCTGTAATTGACTGATCTGAAGCATTGCAACGCCACCAGCATTGGCGCTGCTTTTATCGTTGGCGCCCAAGAGCGCTTCTAAGCCGCGCCCCAAACCCTTTTTTTTGATTGTTGTCATATTTTTTTCTTATCCATTACATTGTTTTTATGCGCTGAATCATCTCTGCGCCAAATTGCAAATACGCTTGTGCGCCACGCGAAGCTTTATCAAAAGTTACCCCCGGCATGCCGTAGGATGGGGCTTCTGCCAAGCGAACATTTCTTGGAATGATGGCATTGAAAACTTTATCTCCAAAGTGAGCCACCAGCTGGTCAGAGACTTGCTGTTGCAAAGTTGTTCTCGGATCAAACATCACCCGCAACAAACCTATGATGGTTAAGTTTGGATTCAGGTTGGCGTGTACTTGTTTGATGGTGTTAACCAGGTCTGACAAACCCTCCAAGGCGAAATATTCGCATTGCATTGGCACAATCACACCATTGGCCGCGCAAAGGCCGTTCAAGGTCAATAGCGAAAGTGCAGGGGGGCAGTCGATCAAGATAAAGTCATAGTCATTGAGCACTGGCTCTAAGGCGTTTTTAAGCCTTGCTTCCCGTTGATCGAACTCTACCAATTCAACTTCGGCACCAGCCAGCTCTCGGTTTGCTGGAAGGACATCATACCCACCAGTTTCTGATTTAACCCTTGCGGTTAAAACATCAGACATTCCAATTAATACGTGATAAATACTCTGCTGCAAGCCCATCTTATCAATGCCTGAACCCATGCTAGCATTGCCCTGTGGGTCAAGATCAACAACCAACACTCGCTGATTTTGTGCCGCTAGGCTTGCGGCCAAATTAACCGTGGTGGTGGTTTTACCAACACCACCTTTTTGATTTGCTACGCAAAATATTTTTGCCATATATGTCTTCTTTTAATTAAGCCTTGAATTCTCTCACGCGATCCAACTCGTAAAGCCGTCTTTCGGCATCAAGCCCCGGAACACTCAACAAATAATCTTTTTCAATCTTCCACGAGCCTGGAATGGTTTTTAGGTCTTCCTCCAAGGCGCGCGCTTTCATTGCCCACAACAAACCGTCCTTTTTGAGCATTGGCTCGGACAGGGTTATAAACTTGCCAAAGTCAGAAAAAGCCCTTGAAATACAACAGCTTACAGATCCACTCAGGCTTTGGGAAGCATCCTCAATTCTTGCACCATGAACTTTTACATTATCTAAATTTAATTTGGTCACGATGTGCTGTAAAAAGACTGCTTTTTTCTGAACCGCCTCCATCAAATGAAGTTGCCATTCGGGGCGGCAAATGGCCAAAGGGATTCCGGGAAGGCCGCCACCAGAACCAAGATCGGCCAAAGTAAAAACTCCATCAGACTCTGGTAACTGCTCTAAGTGTTTATCTAAATAGGGTAGGACCGCCAAAGAGTCAAGCAGGTGCAATGTAACTGACTGATTTAAATCATGAATTGACGACAGGTTGTGCGTTTTATTCCACCGCTGAAATTCGATTAAATAGTCCAATAGGCGCTGAATGACATCTGTGGAAAGATCTATATCAAGGTCTTTAATACCTTCGCTTAGCTGAGCAAGCAGCGCTTTTTGCAAGTCTTTTTCCATCAATCAACGCTTGGGCGACGACCCAAACCTTTTTTTAAATGGATCAGCAATATAGAAATCGCTGCCGGCGTTACCCCAGACACTCTTGAGGCCTGGCCCAAGGTGCTTGGCTTATGAAGGTTGAGCTTTTGTTGAACCTCCATCGATAGGCCCAAAACCTTTGAATAATTAATGTCTGAGGGCAGGGTCATTTCTTCATGGTAAGCATGGCGGGCAATTTCTACTGCCTGCCTATCAATATAGCCTTGGTATTTAATGGCAATCTCAACCTGCTCTGCAATTTGATCCCTCAAAACAACGTCTTGATCAAGCGGTTCAGCCGACCATCGACCATCAAATGAGCTTGTTAGGTTTGCGTATGTGATTCCAGGTCGCTTTAATAACTCTGCCAAAGTGTATTCATGGGCAATGGCTTGGCCAAGCAAAAATTCTGACTCTGCTGCATTGATCAGCTTTGGGCTGACCCAAGTTGACTTAAGTCGCTGTGTTTCACGTGAAACAGCCTCCTGTTTTTTACAGAAGAACTCCCAGCGACGGTCGTCCACCAGCCCTAGTTCACGACCTTGCTCTGTCAATCTGACATCGGCATTGTCTTCTCTTAGGCTTAAACGGTATTCAGCGCGGCTTGTGAACATCCGATAGGGCTCTTGAACGCCCTTGGTAATCAAATCATCCACCAATACGCCCAAATAGGCCTGATCGCGCTTTGGATACCATGCATCCTTACCTTTGGCGCTCAAGCCAGCATTGATGCCGGCCAATAGGCCCTGTGCAGCAGCCTCTTCATAGCCCGTCGTGCCATTGATTTGACCGGCGAAGAACAGACCCTTGATTGCCTTGGTTTCCAGGCTTGGCTTTAGGCCCCTAGGGTCATAGTAGTCATATTCAATGGCATAGCCAGGACGCACAATCATCGCATTCTCAAGACCACGAATACTTCTCACCAGGCTCCACTGAACATCAAAAGGCAGGCTGGTTGATATGCCGTTTGGGTAAAACTCATGGGTTGTTAGACCCTCTGGCTCCAAAAATATTTGATGGCTGTTCTTGCCAGCAAATCGATGAATCTTGTCTTCTATGGAGGGGCAGTATCTTGGGCCAACACCCTCAATCACGCCCGTGTACATGGGTGAGCGATCAAGTCCGCCTCGAATAATCTCATGGGTTTTTTCATTGGTGTGGCTGATCCAGCAGGGGAGTTGCTTGGGGTGAAATTCTGGTCGCCCCAAATAAGAAAAAACTGGCAAGGGATCTAAATCACCCGGCTGCTCCTGCATCAGGGAGAAGTTAATCGTACGCCCATCGATTCTCGGGGGTGTGCCTGTTTTTAAGCGCCCCTGTGGCAACTTTAGCTCTTTTAGTCTACTCGATAGTCTTATGGCAGCCGGGTCTCCTGCACGACCACCTGAGTGGCTGTCTAAGCCAACGTGTATTTTTCCATCCAAAAACGTTCCGGCTGTTAAAACCACTTGGGAGGCATGAAAGCTCAAGCCCAATTGTGTGGTTGCGCCACATACTTGATCATCACGAACAATCAAATCATCAACTGCCGCTTGGAAAATGGTCAGGTTTTCTTGGTTCTCTAGTTTGCTGCGCATGGCAGTCTTATAAAGGGCTCGGTCTGCCTGTGCTCGCGTTGCTCGCACAGCGGGGCCTTTACTAGAATTTAATATCCTAAACTGTATTCCGGCCAAATCGGTTACCTCGGCCATCGCCCCGCCAAGAGCATCGATCTCTTTCACAAGGTGGCCTTTGCCAATGCCGCCAATGGAGGGGTTACAGCTCATCGCCCCCAGGGTCTCTATGCTGTGGGTTAAGAGCAGGGTGCGACAGCCCATTCTGGCCGAAGCCAAAGCAGCCTCTGAGCCAGCATGCCCCCCGCCAATCACTATCACATCGTATTTAACTGAAAAGTCCATAGAAAACCCTGCTTAGGGCGGCGATGATATCACCCCCGCCCGTTTGACTCAATTGTTTTGGGCTAATTATGGGTGTTTCACGTGAAACA
Organism: Burkholderiales bacterium; assembly: GCA_041307985.1. Lineage (GTDB taxonomy): Bacteria > Pseudomonadota > Gammaproteobacteria > Burkholderiales > Burkholderiaceae > Polynucleobacter. Next base: position 955 of record JBFZCN010000166.1, on the reverse strand, counting down.
TTTGAGCGCCTAACGAGCTTCTAAGCAAGTACCTCAAAATAACGCAAGGCATCAAACGCCGTCTTCAGAATCAGGGCGGCAACAACGCCAACAAACACTTTTCTAATAAATGTGTTTCCATGGCGCAGGGCATAGTGGGACCCAAGAATGCTTCCGGCAATATTCATCCCCATCATGGCAAAACCCACTTGCCATGCAATATGGCCATAAGAGGCAAACAGCAAAATGGCGGCAAAATTGGTGGTTACGTTGACCAGCTTGGTGGCGGCGGATGCGTGTAAAAAATCAAAGCCAAAAATTCGAATAAAGCCAATCAACAAAAAACTGCCGGTGCCCGGGCCAAAAAATCCATCATAAAAACCAATGGTGCCGCCAAGCAGCAGGGCATGCACAATCTTTTTTCTTCCATCAACAACGGGGGCGTGCGCTATACCCATGGATGGTTGCTTGATGGTGTATACCAACAAAACTAGCAAAATAATTGGGAGCAATACCCTAAACACATCAGCCGACATGCTTTTAACCACCGCCGCACCAGAAAATGAGCCTATAAAAGCAGCGATAATCGCCGGGATTATAATAAAATAAGGTAACTTAACAACATTTAGATATCTTTTAGCGGCAATTAGTGTTCCACCAATGGAGCCAAGCTTGTTGGTGCCCAATAAAGTTGCGGGGCTGGCATTTGGATATATTGCAAATAAGGCGGGCACCTGTATCAAACCACCGCCACCGGCCACAGAGTCGACAAAGCCAGCTCCAAAAGCAGCGACAAACAACAACAGGGTTGTCCAGTGGAAAAGATCAAATTCCATCAGTCGTTATCGGCCAAAATCTTATCGGCTATTTTTTGTGCAATCATCATGGTAGGCGCCGCAGTATTGCCAGAAGTAATTGTTGGCATCACACTGGCATCAACCACTCGCAATCCATTCAGCCCAATCACCCTTAATTC
>JBFZCN010000165.1:0-7606 GCA_041307985.1 Burkholderiales bacterium | reverse complement strand
GAAAAATATGGCGACCGCGATGCTGCCGAATTGCCCTTGATTTACACCCGAATTCTGCAAAATACGACCCTGGACTGGTTTCGCCGTCAAAAAACACAAAATACCTGGGTCAGCCTCTTCTCGTCCATGAGGGGTGGTAGCAAAGATAATTTAGATGACTCTGATTACTCAGACCCACTGGAGTTCCTTGATTCTTCAGAAGAAAATCTTGGTTTTGAGGATGGTGCGACGATTTTAGAGCGTCAACAAGTGATCAAAATCATCGAAAATGAGATTTCTAAACTACCATCACGTCAACGAGAAGCCTTCCTCATGCGTTATTGGGATGATCTGGGTATTTCTGAAACAGCCAAATTAATGGCTTGCTCAGAGGGTAGCGTGAAGACACACTGCTCTCGAGCATGCGCTTTTTTGGCGAAAGCCCTTAAAAAACAAGGATTTAAATTGTGAGTAAGCACTATCAAACCCCTCAAATCGATAGCAATCAAGAGTTGCAGGTAGCTTCGCTGACTCGCGATTTACTCAATGAAGGCGCAGTAGACCTGCCAGCCCACATCTCAAATCGCCTAGAAAATGCCAGAAAACTCGCTGTGGCAGCCAAATTAGAGGAACGCAAACCATTCTGGTCTCATAACTGGGTCAGAGAAGGTTTTAAAAACTCAAATTCAACAGGTTCAGATTGGCGCAATCGCACATGGGGTGCATTTGGTGCCGCCCCCATCTTGGCTTTGGCATTTGGCATGGTCTTGATTTCGAATTGGCAACAAGATGAGCGCATTTTGGATATTGCAAAGGTTGATAGCGCCATTTTGGTTGATGCAGTCCCACCGCAAGCTTATAAAGATGATGGCTTTGTCAGATATCTGATCACCAACGGTAAAGATTTGCTTGTTGAGGAAGATAAGGAAGAGAAACAAGCCAAACAAGAGGAAGAAGAAAAGATCTGATCATGACTTTTTCATCATTCTTTAGCTCCTTCACAAACATGAAATGCCAAAATCGGTATATCTGTTTAAGTCGTTGCTTGATTGCTCATGTCACCGTTTTTCTTGTGATCTTTTTAGCCTACCCTCTGGTGGCCAATGCTCAAAACTGGTCTGCTCTCAATGAGGATCAACGTTTGATCTTGGCGCCAATCGAACAAGATTGGGAATCCCTTGGATTGAGCCGACAAAAAAAGTGGGTGGAAGTTGCGAATCGCTACCCATCTATGTCAGAAACTGAGCAAAACACCCTGCAATCGCGCATGAGTCAATGGACTGAATTATCCACCAAACAACGTCAAAGAGCCCGCGATAATTACCTGCGCACCCTGAATATCTCTGCCGAGAAAAAAGCAGCTGCATGGGAGAGTTACCAACAACTATCCGCTGAGGATAAAAAGTTATTGGCACAGAAAAGAGCGCAAACAAGCAAACCAAGCGCAGTGACTTCACCAACGCTAAAATAGCGTTTGTGAAAGAATCTCATCAATTCATCCCCTTACCCGCAAGTTACCTCAGGTCGCTGCCAGCGCCAACCATCAAACGACGCATCGCTTTGAATCTTTATGAGATGTTGGTTTTATTTGGTGTTTTGGCTTTTGCATTTCTGGTGCCGCACCTGATCATTGGAGTTGTATTTGAGGTCACGGCCCCCTCTGCCATTTTGATGGCTCATATGTACCTGGTGCTCGCTTTTTATTTCATGTGGTACTGGACCAAAACAGGCCAAACACTCGCCATGCAAACTTGGCGCATTCAGTTGGTGAATGAGGATGGCGCCATCATGAAACGCTCGCAAGCATTGATGCGTTTCGCCATAGGATCACTGTGGTTGATTCCAGCAGCACTGATACTCTTCATCAATATCAAAATGAACCCATCGATAAAGATGGGCACATCAGTTTCAATTATTTTCTTTTCTGTTACTTTATTTTTGTGGCCGCTATCTGCTTACTTGGATAGAAGGAATCGCCAATCGATTCCTGACCGATGGTCTGGCACGCGCCTGGTTCAATTACCCAGCACGATTCCTCATCCAATCAGCAGTGGTAAAGAATGATTGCATCAGGCGTTCAAATAAAATACCGTTAATGCCGACGTCTTTCATGGCTTGGCGCATGCACTGCAACCACTGATCTCTTTCAGAAATACCAATTGAGAATGGCAAATGCCTGGCTTTGAGTCTTGGGTGTCCGTATTGCTCAACAAATAAATCTGGGCCACCCATCCAGCCACTCAAGAACATGAATAACTTTTCTCTGGATGAAGTTGAGTCAGCAGGATGCATCATTCGTATCCCCTGATAATTTGTTTCCAAATCCATCAGGTCATAGAAACGGTCGACCAACTCGCGCAGCTTCTCAGCTCCGCCAATCAATTCATAAGTAGTTTGTTCTTGTGACATATTTGTTTATTTTATTCTTGATCAAACTTTTTCATCAAACTTTCATCACACATTGATCACACATTTCTGAGTACTTCTGAGGCCGACGTATGAGAAATCTTTCTTTGTAGCCACAGTCCACCCAATACACAGGCAGAAACACCAAAAACAAGGCCATAAACAATCACGATCCATGGAATTGGTAAATTGAATTCAAAGACATGGGTGGCCAAAGCCCAGCCTACCGCGATGGCACCCAAGGAGGCCATCAGCCCTGAAATAAAACCAATCACGGTCAACTCGGTATAAAAAGCACGTCGGATTTGAGCCTGACTAGCCCCCAAGGTTTTGAGTAAGCCCGCATCTTTGAGGCGCTCATCTTGGGTTGACGCTAAAGCAGCAGCTAAGACCAAGATGCCAGCGATCACTGTGAAGCCAAACAATAATTCCACCGCTGCTGATAATTTATTCAAGACATCTTGAACTTGATTCAAAGCAGACTCAACATCAACCACGGTCACATTAGGATATTGAGCCACCACTGAAATATCTAAAGGTAATACTTGCGGCACCAAAGGTCCTTGCTTGTAGGCCGTGATCCATGTTTGAGGCATTTCTCCAAGAAGATGGGGTGGCAAGATCGCAAAGAAGTTCACGCGCATACTGCCCCAGTCAAGCTCCCTGATGGATGTCACGTTTGCTTTAACAGGAATGCCTGCGATATCAAAGACCAAGCTATCACCTAACTTTAAAGACAGAGTTTTGGCCAAACCTTTTTCAATCGACACTTCAGGCATGCGGGTGTTCGCATGCCAGGTACCTGCGGTCACTTTATTTTTATCGGGTAACTTTGCACCGTAGGAGAGATTGAACTCTCTATCGACCAAACGCTGTGCACGTGAATCCTCAAAATCTTGTGGCAATACCACTTGGTCATTGATGTGCGTTAAACGACCTCGAACCATTGGATACAAGACAATGGTTTTAATGCCAGCACTCAGTAATTTTTGCTCGATGGCTGCTTTTTGCTCTGGCTGAATATTGATCAAAAATCGATTGGGGGCATCCGGTGGAGAGCTGCCTTTCCAAGCGCTCATCAAATCTTGTCGGACCACCGCCAAAAGTAACAAGGCCATGATGGCAATCGCCAGTGATGCTATTTGTAAACCGGTGAACAAAGAGCGTCTTGATAATGATTGCCAAACAAAACGCTGCACAACATGTTGACCTAACCATGAGTGCTCGGCCATCTTGGCAGTCAATTTGATCAACATCCAAGACACCAAGATAAAGACGCCTGCTGCCAATGAAAAACCACCCAAAGTTAAAACTGCTAATTTGATATCTTTGGCAACACTCAAGAGCAATACAAAGAAACTGATCAATCCAAAGAACATCAATAACCAAGATGCCGGGTGTCTGACTGAAATATCACGACGGATCACTTTGAGAGGGGAGATGTCACTCAAATACAACAAAGGTGGCCAGACGAAACCGATCAATAAAACAACTGCCACCAATAAAGACCAGATCAATGGCCAGATCGATGCTGATGGCAAATCAGCAACCAATAAGTCGCCCAAAAAGAAAAGTAAACCTTGATGTCCGAACCATCCCAAGAGAGCGCCTGCCGCACCACCCAAGAGTGCAATCACCATGCTTGCTTTGAAGTGTTCGAGCAACACTTGACGTTTATTTGCTCCCAAGCATTTCCAAATCGCCGTTGGGTTGGCTTGCTTACTGGTGTAACGCTTGGCTGCTAAAGCCATGGCCACAGCAGCCACCATGGCCGTCAAAATAGCCACCAATGACAAAAACTTTTCAGCTCGATCAAGCGTTGCTCTCATCAAGGGCTGGCTGTTATCAACTCCCTCGATTTTGATGCCTCTTAATTGCTTGGTATCAATTTCTTTCTGAGCCCAAAGTAAAAATTCATTGACTGCTGACTCTTGGCCAGCAATTAAAAATCGATAGGTCACCCGACTACCAAAGCCAATCAACTGGGTTTTGCTCAACTCATCGTCACGCATCATGACCCGTGGTGCAAAGTTTAAAAAACCAGCGCCCTTATCAAGCTCTTGCGTTAACAAAGCTTCAATCACAAAACTGTTCGAGCCCAAAGTAATGCGATCACCCAACTTTGCAGAAAGACTCGCCAAAAGAGCAGGCTCAGCCCACACTGAACCGGGTGATGGAGTGTCACGTGTGGTTGCACCCTTGATATCCAATTGATCTTTGGAGATCTTGAGGTTGCCCCTTAAGGGATATGTTTCTGTGACAGCTTTTAAAGCCACCAGGCGGGCATTTGATCCAACCGATGACATCGTGGGAAACACCGTGGTGTTGGCCACCTGTATTCCTTTTTTAACAGCCTCTTGTTTAAAAAGAATCGGCAAGGGTTGATCGCTCTGAATCAAAGCATCTGATGCAATCAACTGCTTGGCGTCTCTCTCAAAAGCTCTTTGCATGCGATCTGCCAAATAAGCCACACTGCTCAAAGATGCCACGGAAACCACCAGGGCAGCCAAAAGCCAGGCAAACTCAATAGATCTAAAGGAACGGGGGAGATTCATTGCTACTCAATATCAGTCAATTAGTGATTTAGGCACTAGGATAGTGGTAGTTCACTAAAAGTGTGCAAGCTTGCAATACCCCAAATTGATCAAGGTCATCTAGAAGCCAGTCAAGTGCCGATATTTAAAGTAAATGGAAATTGATGAAGCTCTATGTATTTATATAAAGCTTAATTCAATGTGAGCCTCTGTTTAACAACAACATCTCGGTAGATGTCGTATTCAGCCTTGATTTCTGCTGCGAACTGCTCTGGCTGATTGCCAACAATAAACGCCCCAGTGTCTTCGATGCGTTTTCTCACCAAGGGGTCTTGTAAAACCTTGAGCACTCCTGCGTGGATTTTTTCCACAGCTTCTTTCGACATGCCAGCAGGTCCAATCAAACCGTAATATGCCATGCGATTGACGGGAGTTAAACCGACTTCTGCAAAAGTTGGTACATGAGGCAAGCTGCTCAATCGCTTTGGAGCAGCAACCACCAATGGTAGTAAACGACTGTCTTTGATGAAGGGGTAAGCGGATGGCAAATTATCAAAAATGATGGGTACCTTTCCTGAAACTGTATCGACCAAAGCAGGTCCTGCTCCACGATAGGGAACATGGGTGATTTGCACACCAGTCAAACTTTTAAATAACTCAGTTTGCAAATGTCCAATACCGCCAGAGCCTGAGGTCGAATAACTGTACTTGCCAGGATTCTTTTTAATCAACTCTAAAAATGATTTGTAGTCTTTGGCAGCAAATTTCGGATGCACAGCAATCACATTGGGTGTGGCTGCGATATTGGTGATTGCCTGAAAATCTTTGATAGGGTCGTAACCAATTTTCTTATTGATCGCTGGGTTTGAGGCCGTGGTTGAAACTGTTGCCATACCAATCACATGACCATCTTTAGGGCCTCTTATGATGTCGAGCGCACCAATCGATCCGCCAGCACCCGCTTTGTTTTCAACAACAACAGGTTGACCAAGAACTTTACTCAAAGGATCTGCGATGGCGCGCGCAACGATATCTGTGCTGCCGCCAGGAGCAAAAGGCACAATCAAACGAATCTGTTTTTGCGGGAATGACTGAGCATCAGCCATCTTTGGCATCAAGGCGCAAAATAGCGCAATAGTTAAAACAAAACGCAGCAAACGATCTCCCCTTTTTTTGATGCTCACTTCAACCCATTCAAAGACTTAATGCTTTTTTCGCTGATTATTTGGGAGGTATTTAAACATAGTTATGAGCTCTCATTAAGAATATGGAGCTTGAATGAAAAAGGGCCTAGCTTTACACTAGGCCCTTCTGTTTTTGGTGCGGCTGGCAGGAATTGAACCCACGACCCCTTGGTTCGTAGCCAAGTACTCTATCCAACTGAGCTACAGCCGCATTGAGACCAATATTATGCCATGGAAATCAAAAACTACATAACTCCAGCTGGCCACCAGCGCATGAAAGATGAACTGCTGCATCTTCTGGATGAAGAACGCCCTGAAATTGTCAAAATTGTTTCATGGGCAGCTTCGAATGGTGATCGATCTGAAAATGGTGATTATCAATACGGTAAAAAGCGTTTGCGTGAAATTGATCGTCGCATTTACTTTCTCACCAAGCGCTTAGAAGATGTCTTGGTGGTTGATCCTGAAGCAAGAGATCAAACCGATCAAATATTTTTTGGAGCAACGGTCTGTTATGCAGATGAGACTGGTCAGGAGACCACGATTGCGATTGTGGGTGTTGATGAGGTCGACATGGAGAAAAATCATGTCAGTTGGATTTCACCGATTGCCAAAGCATTGATCAAAGCAAGAGAAGGTGACACCATTCAATTACAAACCCCTGAAGGTCTGAAAGAGCTTGATATCTTAAAAGTTACCTACCAAAAACTCGGGTGATTTTTAAAACGTCTTGGTTCTGTCTTAAACGACGCATGACTTTGGCCAAGTGATAACGGCTTTCCACCTGAATCACAAAGCGAATACCCACAGCAGATTCACTGAATCGATCATCCATCGCTACGTGGGCAATATTGGCATCAGCGGACGTTAAGGTTCCAGCAATGCGAGCTAATACACCTTTGGCATTTTTGACATCCACGCGAATGGCCACATCAAAACTTCTTTGAACATCTTCCGACCAAACCACATCAACCCAATGATCTGGATCGCGGTGATGAAGTCTTTGAGCTTGACGACATTCATGCGTATGAATTTGCAAGCCCTCACCTTTACCAAGATAACCCAAGATGTTGTCCCCTGGAATAGCGTGACAGCAGGCAGGGAAAGATACTGACTCCCCGGCGTTGCCATCAATCATGATGGCTTGCTTGTGCTCAGGAACATCATCGGCTGGAGTCTCCCACTCGGCAGTGTCCAAGCGCATTTGCTCAGAGTGCCCTTTGCTCTCTCGAATGATGAAGTCAATTCTTTTGGCCATGACGGCAGGAACGCGATGACCCATGGCAATATCCGCACACAATTCTTCGCGGCCTTTACTACCAGTCCAGTGTAAAAGTTTTTCCCAAATATCATCCGTGACCAAAGCAGCATCACTGCCTTGCTGACGCAAGGCTTGAGATAACAAGCGCTCACCCAACTGAATGGCTTCTGAATAACGCCTGGTTTTGAGGTAATGACGAATGGCCGCACGCGCTTTGCCAGTTTTAACAAATGTGAGCCAAA
>JBFZCN010000164.1:0-4695 GCA_041307985.1 Burkholderiales bacterium | reverse complement strand
AAGGATATATTTGTCACCAAGCATTGGAAGACAACGGCTGGTTCAAAGATATTGAATAACTACATCAGTCCATTTGATGCGCATGTGGTTGCCGAACTTGGGGTTGGTCGTGCTGGCATGGTTTGTTTGGGCAAGGTCAACATGGATGAGTTCGCCATGGGATCTTCAAATGAAAGCGCGCATGCAGGACCCACTAAAAATCCTTGGGATCTGGCGCGAGTGCCTGGCGGTTCATCGGGTGGCTCTGCTGTAGCCATTGCTGCGGGCTTAGCACCTGCTTCAACAGGAACAGATACTGGCGGATCAATTCGTCAGCCCGCAGCTTTTTGCGGCATCACTGGCATTAAGCCAACCTATGGCCGAGTGTCACGTTACGGCATGATCGCTTATGCATCGTCGCTTGATCAGGCTGGGCCAATGGCAAAGACGGCAGAAGATTGCGCCATCATGCTCAACGCCATGGCAGGACATGATGCAAAAGATTCCACGAGCTTGGATCGCGCCAAAGAAGATTACACAAAAGCACTTGGCAAAACTTGGTCTGGTGAGCCAGGCTTACCTCTCAAAGGTTTAAGGATTGGATTACCAAAAGAATATTTTGGCGATGGCTTGAATGCAGATGTTAGAACTGCTGTAGATGCGGCCATTGAGCAATTGAAAAAAATGGGCGCCGAGTGTGTATCAGTATCTTTGCCTAAAACAGAGTTGTCGATCCCGGTGTATTACGTATTGGCTCCTGCAGAAGCGTCTAGTAATTTGAGTCGTTTTGATGGTGTTCGTTATGGACATCGCGCAGCAGAGTACAGCGATTTATCAGACATGTACAAGCGTTCAAGATCAGAAGGTTTTGGGGCAGAAGTTAAACGCCGCATCATGATTGGTGCCTACGTTTTATCGCATGGTTATTACGATGCCTATTATTTAAAAGCACAGCGAATTCGTCGCATCATCGCGCAAGATTTTCAAAATGCATTTGATGCCTGCGACATCATCGCAGGACCCGTTGCGCCAAACGTTGCTGGCAAGTTGGGTGAAAAAGTTTCAGACCCAACGCAAATGTATTTAGAAGATATTTATACGCTTTCACCAAATTTGGCAGGACTGCCAGCGATGAGTGTGCCTTGTGGTTTTGGCGATCATGGCATGCCAGTTGGTTTGCAATTAATTGGCAATTACTTCTCTGAAGCCGCGTTGTTGCAAGTTGCTCACGCTTATCAGCAAGAAACAAATTGGCATCAAGCCCAGTCACCTTTTGCAGTGAAAGGTGGTGCCTGATGAAATGGGAAGTTGTGATTGGCATGGAAACCCATGCGCAACTGAGAACCAATTCAAAGATATTCAGCGGCGCCTCGATTGAGTTTGGTGCAGAGCCAAACAGGCAGGCGTGCGCGGTTGATTTGGCCTTGCCAGGTGTGTTGCCCGTCTTAAATAAAGAGGCGGTGGCTCATGCCATTCGTTTTGGTTTGGCTGTTGGCGCACACATTGCGCCGCTGAGTATTTTTGCGCGCAAGAATTATTTCTATCCTGATTTGCCCAAGGGTTATCAAATCAGTCAATTTGAAATTCCAGTGGTGCAAGGAGGCAAAGTTCACATTGTTTTGGATGGTGAAGCTAGAACTGTTCAGCTGACCAGGGCTCACTTGGAAGAAGATGCCGGCAAATCATTGCATGAAGATTTCCGTGGTCCTCATGGCGAGGCGTCCAGCGGCATCGATTTGAATCGCGCCGGCACACCTTTGCTTGAGATTGTCACAGAGCCAGACATGAGAAGTGCTGCAGAGGCTGTGGCTTATGCCAAGGCACTTCATAGTTTGGTGGTTTGGTTGGGCGTTTGCGATGGCAATATGCAAGAAGGCTCTTTCCGCTGTGATGCCAACGTTTCTGTGCGACCTATTGGGCAAAAAGAATACGGTACCCGTTGCGAAATTAAGAACTTGAACTCTTTCCGCTTTTTAGAAGAGGCGATTCAATACGAAGTTCGTCGTCAAATTGAATTGATCGAAGATGGCGGCAGAATTGTTCAAGAGACGCGCCTGTACGATCCAGATAAAAAAGAAACGCGCAGTATGCGCAGCAAGGAAGATGCGAATGACTATCGCTATTTCCCGGATCCGGATTTATTGCCGCTGATGATTTCTGAAGAGTGGATTGCTAAAGAGCGTTCCGAAATGACAGAATTACCAGCTCAAAAATCAGAGCGCTGGCAGTCTGAATTTGGTTTGTCTGCGTATGACTGCCAGGTGTTGACGCAAGAGCGAGCCACGGCGGATTTTTATGAAGACCTGCTTAAAAAGGTAGGTAAAGATCAAGCCAAGGCAGCGGCTAACTTGATGACTGGTGAGTTTGCTTCAGCCCTGAATAAAGAAGACATCAGCGCGGCACAATCACCACTGAACCCTTCTCAGTTGGCGCAATTAATTCAACGGATTGCCGATGGCACAATTTCTAATAAAATTGCTAAAGAAATTTTCACAGCGATGTGGGATGAGAAGGCCACAGACCTTGATGCGGTTGATCGAATCATTGAAGCAAAAGGGCTTAAGCAGATCAGTGACAGTGGCGCCTTAGAGGCGATCATCGATCAAGTGTTAGCGGCCAACCAAAAGTCGGTAGAGGAATTCCGCGCTGGCAAAGAAAAAGCTTTTAATGCTTTGATTGGTCAGATCATGAAGGCAACCCAAGGCAAAGCCAACCCACAGCAAGTCAATAAATTACTCACGGATAAGTTAAATCAATCATGACACAAGCAAACAATCAAATGGCTGAGCAAGAAGAGCGCGAAGCATTGGTGGCGGAGTGGCTTTTAGCAACCCCAGGTTTTTTTGAAAGATATGCCGATTTATTGGCGGATGTTCAATTAAAAAATCCACACGGCGATCGTGCCATTTCTTTGCAAGAACGTCAGCTGGGTGTTTTGCGTCAACAAAACCAAGCTTTGAATCAGCGGCTGTCAGACATGCTGCGTTTTGGCAGTCAAAACGATAAAACTCAGGGCTTGATGATTCGGTGGCTATCAAATTTATTGTCCGCCAAATCTGAAGCTGATGTCAGGGCTGTGATCAGTAATGGGCTTGCCAAAATTTTTGATATTGAGCAGGTTCAATTGCTTGATGGCGAGCATGAGAATTTCTGTGGTTCAGTAGATCAGGCCGATGATGTCATCAAGGTTCATTTGAGGGAAGGTATTCATAGTCTGGCGGTGATTAATTTGTCACCACTTAAAGTTCAAGTATTGCTTGCTAGCCACAGCGCTGAAAAGTTCACCTCTGACATGGGGCGCGTTTACTTGGATCAAATCGGTGAGCTTGCTTTAGCAGCATTAACGCGCTGCAAAGAATAGGGTTGAGCCAATCATGAAGTCTTTGCTCGCGCAAGAATATCTGCGTGAACTTCATGTGGTCAGGCAAGTATCTCAGCACACGATTGCTGCCTATACAAAAGACCTTGATTATTTGTTGGCCAGACTCGATGAGCAAGAACTTGAGCTCGCCGACGTGACATCAGATCAAGTGCGTTCTTGGGTTGTAAAGCTCCACTCGCAAGGTCAAGCCTCAAGAAGTATTGCAAGGATGCTGTCTGCTTGGAGAGGTTTTTATTTGTGGCTGGCCAATCAAAAAGGTTTGGTCAATAAAAGCCCTTTGAGTGATATCAAAGCCCCTAAACGAAGTAAACCATTACCCAAAGCCCTGTCTGTTGAGCAGGCGATCAATTTGGTTGAGAGCGCCAATAAAGAAAGTATTCAAGCAGATATTTTTTTAAGAGCAAGAGACAGGGCCATTGTTGAATTACTTTATTCGTCTGGCTTACGCTTATCAGAATTGCTCGGCGTTGACTTGACCCCGCTTGAAACCAAAGAATATGTCTCTGCTGGTTGGATTGATTTTGAAGCCGGTGAAGTGATGGTTTTAGGTAAGGGTAAAAAAAGAAGAACTGTGCCAGTTGGTGAGGCAGCCCTTCATGCTTTGAAAGATTGGCTGATCGTGCGCGCCAATTATGCGTTGACGGAAAAAGACGCGGTTCAAGCTCTCTTTATCAACAAACAAGGTAAGCGAGCCTCAGCGCGAACCATTCAGCAACATTTGGCGGCGCTGGCAGTCAAGGCGGGATTGCCCACCCATGTGCACCCGCACATGCTCAGACATAGTTTTGCCAGCCACGTTCTACAATCATCCGGTGATTTGCGTGCCGTTCAAGAAATGCTGGGTCATGCCAGCATCACCAGCACGCAAATTTATACCGCCTTGGATTTTCAGCATTTGGCCAAGGCCTATGACTTGGCACATCCAAGAGCTAAAAATAAGAAGAGTCAATAATGCAAGCGAGCATCACATTAAAAGCTGGTAAAGAACGCCCACTCCTAAGACGACATCCTTGGGTGTATTCGAATGCAATCGAACGTGTTGATGGCAAGATTTACCCTGGCGCAACCGTTCAAGTGTTGGGGCATGATGGGAAGTTCGTTGCCAAAGGTCTTTACAGCCCAACATCGCAAATCAGGGTGCGGGTGCTGACTTGGGATGAAGGTAAAACTATTGACCATGCTTTTTTTAAAGAGCGCATTTCTAAAGCGCTTGCGCACAGAGCGCAGTGGGTAAAAAACACCAACGCGATTCGTTTGATTTTTGGCGAAAGCGATGGCTTGCCAGGCTTGGTGGTGGATCAGTATGCAGATACTTTAGTCTGCCAATTTTTATT
>JBFZCN010000163.1:0-3084 GCA_041307985.1 Burkholderiales bacterium | reverse complement strand
GATTCATAAATTTGCGTTTAACTCAGAAAGCTCGTTTGCAAGTGATTCAAAAGATCTTTGCAGATGGCAACTGTTATGGTCAGCAAGCAGAGTTAGGTAAAAAAGTATTACTTGAATTTGTCTCTGCCAATCCAACGGGTCCCCTGCATGTGGGGCACGGTCGCCAGGCAGCCTTGGGCGATGCTCTATCGAACATATTAAAAACCCAAGGTTGGTCTGTTCATAAAGAGTTTTATTACAACGATGCTGGTGTACAGATACAAAATTTAGCCATTTCCGTTCAGGCAAGAGCCAAGGGCTTGAGTCCTGGCGATAAGGATTGGCCGGAATCTGCGTATAACGGTGAGTACATTGCTGATATTGCAAAAGACTATTTGGCAAAAGCCACAGTCGCAGCTTCAGATGGTCAGCCTGTGCATGCTGATGGTGACATCAACAACATTGAATCTATTCGACAATTTGCTGTGGCGTATTTGCGCAAAGAGCAAGACATTGATCTGAATTCTTTTGGGGTTCAATTTGATTGCTACTACTTAGAATCATCTCTCTATAGCGATGGCAGTGTGGCATCCGTGGTTGCTGATTTGGCAGCGGTTGGCAAGAGTTATGAAGCTGAAGGAGCCCTTTGGTTGCGCACTACCGATGATGGCGATGATAAAGATCGCGTCATGAAAAAATCAGACGGCAGCTACACTTATTTTGTTCCGGATGTTGCGTACCATGCCAGCAAGTGGTCACGAGGCTTTACGCATGTGATCAATATTCAAGGCAGTGATCATCATGGCACGATTGCAAGGGTGCGCTCTGGTATTCAGGGTGTTGCACAAAAGCGTTCTTGGGGAATTCCAAAAGACTACCCTCAGTATGTATTGCACAAAATGGTCACCGTGATGAAGGGTGGGGAAGAGGTCAAGATATCCAAGCGCGCCGGATCTTATGTGACCGTGAGAGATCTCATCGAATGGTCAGGTGGCGTAACACCTGAAATGACTGATGCAGAGCGTCAAGATGCGATTCGCCGTGGCAGAGATGCGGTTCGATTTTTCTTGATATCGCGCAAAGCAGACACTGAATTTGTCTTTGATGTTGATTTGGCGCTAAAACAAAATGATGAAAACCCTGTTTTTTATGTGCAATACGCACATGCCAGAATATGTTCAATTTTGAGGCAATGGGCAGGAGACGAGAGTAGCCTCAAATCAGCCTCTCTTCTTGCACTGGAGAGTCATGCGTCCAATATGCTCTTGACGCGCTTGTCTGAGTATTCAGAAGTATTGGCTGAGGCAGCAAAGGATATGACGCCTCATTCCTTGGCATTTTATTTGAGAGATTTGGCCAGCGATTTCCATACTTTTTACAATGCAGATAGAGTATTGGTTGATGAAGAAAATATTCGTTTAGCACGCTTGGCTTTACTTTTGGCAACCAAACAAGTCATTGCCAATGGATTGGCTATTTTGGGTGTATCTGCACCTGAAAAAATGTAAGGAGTTAATGTGATAAAAAATAATGACCGACATCCATCTTTAGAGAATAGGGCATCAGGCGGAACACTGATGGGTTTTGTACTCGGCTTATTGCTGGGTTTGGCAATTGCTGTTGGTGTTGCCATCATGTTGACCAAAGGGGCTCCTGAGCCAAAATTAAATCTCAGAGCGCCAGAGGCAGTTAGCAAAGCAAAACCTGCTGAAGCAATTGAGGACGGTGAGGTTCAAGTTGAAGACAAGGTCAATTTAAATAAACCATTGCAAAGCAAAGTGCCCCTGCCAGGTGAATTGGCCCCCAAAGATCCGATAGCGACAATTGCTGAGGCAACTCAAGGCCCTGAATATTGGTTGCAAACTGGAGCATATAAAGTTCAAGAAGAAGCTCAGCGACAAAAAGCCATGCTTGCGATGCAAGGCTTAGAGGCCCTCATTTCTGAAAGGGAAGTGGATGGCGCAACTCTCTGGCGTGTGCGTGTTGGCCCATATGCCGGACAAAATGAAGTGACTCAAATGAGGACCAGACTGCAAAGTGCAGGAATTCCTTCTACAATCATTCGCATCAACAAATCAAATTAGCGCTTATATGAAAAACATCAATTTATTCTCTACTGTTAGAAATATTTTTTTAGGGCTTATCTGCCTTGGGTTTTCTAATTTAGTGCTATCTCAAGCAAGACCCATTGAGGAAGGCTTTGATTATCGTGTGATGCCAGTTGCTCAGGCAATTGAATCAAAGGGCAAAATTGAAGTCCTTGAATTTTTCTGGTACGGCTGCCCTCATTGCCACGATTTTGAGCCAGAGTTAAGCGCATGGATCGCTAAACAGGGTAAAGATGTTGTGGTCAAGAAAGTGCCAGTTGCATTCAGAGATGAGTTACTGCCACACAGTCAGTTGTTTTATGCCTTGGATAGCTTAGGTCGACACGATTTGCATGCAAAGGTCATGGTGGCCATGCATGTCAATAAGAGAAAACTTTTATCAGAAGCTGAGATAACAGATTGGGTTGCTAGCCAAGGGATTGATCGCCAAGCATTTTTGAAGGCTTTTAAATCATTCACAGTTATTTCAAAAGCCAGAGCAGCCAATCAGATCGCTCAGACTTACCGAATTGATGGTGTACCAACTGTTGCGGTTCAGGGCAAGTATTTGACGTCACCAGCGATTGCAGGTGGTTCAAAAGCCCGAGCCATTCAAACCATGGACTTTTTGGTGAATAAGGCCAGAAAAGAAAAGAAGTAAAACTTAAGACTTCTTAAATTTAAGTATTTATTTAATTATTTATTAAATTCTTTATATGGGGCTTGTTGACGTGTCTATTCACGGGCCCTTTTCTTTAGCCAGCGCATCAATCCACCCAGAACCGGGATTTTTTCATAAAGCTCTTCAGCGGCATCCCAATAGTCGCGATGCTCTGTGATGAGTAATGATTCATTGAATGTCATCCAGGTACAACCTCTGATCACTTGATCGAGGTTTGGTGATTGCTTTAGTTGGAAGATAAATTCCCAGATCAAACAAGCTTGAGATCCATTCTCTAAGGTATTTTTAATCACAAAGCGAGGATTGTTCACTTGCGTGAACATGTGAGTAAAAATA
>JBFZCN010000162.1:0-3375 GCA_041307985.1 Burkholderiales bacterium | reverse complement strand
ATTCACACCTGTCAGAACCGAAGATTTGTCTGAACACAAAATGCACAGTGAGTGGTTCTCCATTCCAGCGGAAACACAAGAGCTCATCAAGCAAACCAAATCAGCGGGCGGGAAAGTCATTGCTGTGGGCACCACCAGTCTGAGAGCTCTTGAGTCATCAGCGGCATTTGGATTCCAAGAAGGCGAAACCAAATTGTTCATTACCCCAGGCTATGAATTCAAAGTGATCGACCAGTTGATCACTAACTTTCATTTGCCCTGCTCAACTTTGCTGATGCTGGTCAGTGCTTTTGCTGGGGTAGAGCCCATCAGAAAAGCTTATGATCATGCTATTGAACAAAAATATCGCTTTTTCAGCTATGGCGATGCCATGCTACTCACACGCCAATGAATTCATTTAACTTCAAACTTCTCAAAAAAGATTCTCGAACGCATGCTCGCCGAGGTGAACTAAGCCTTGCGCATGGCAAAGTTCAAACCCCTATTTTTATGCCGGTTGGTACCTATGGCACAGTCAAAGGCATGACGCCTCGAGACCTTGAGGAGGCGGCCGCACAAATCGTTCTTGGCAATACCTTCCATTTATGGCTCAGACCAGGGCTTGATGTGATCGGTAAGCATCGTGGCTTACATGACTTCATGGGCTGGAAAAAACCCCTCCTAACAGACTCTGGTGGCTTTCAAGTATTCAGCTTGGGTGCTTTGAGAAAAATCACCGAAGAGGGGGTTGCTTTTGCATCCCCCGTGAATGGAGATAAGTTGTTCATGTCCCCTGAAATATCAATGGACATACAAGCGGTCTTAAATAGTGACATCGCGATGCAATTTGATGAGTGCACACCTTATGAAACCAATGGCATCACCACCGATGAAAAAACTGCGAAGAACTCATTAGAGCTTTCTTTGAGGTGGGGCGAGCGCTCGATTCGCAGATTTAGAGAACTCAACACTGGCAACGCTTTGTTTGGCATCGTGCAAGGCGGTATGTTTGAGCATCTCAGAGATGTCTCTTTAGACGGGGTAGCAGGTCAAGATTTTGATGGTATTGCCATTGGCGGCCTATCCGTAGGGGAGCCAAAGCCCGAATTTGAAAGAATTCTGAGTCACATTGGGCCCAAGCTTCCTGAAAACAAACCTCATTATTTGATGGGTGTTGGCACCCCTGAGGATTTGGTTTTAGGTGTGAGTCAAGGCATCGACATGTTTGATTGCGTGATGCCCACAAGAAACGCAAGAAATGGCTGGTTGTTCACCCGATTTGGCGACTTAAAGCTCAGAAATGCTGCCTTCAAAGATGACACCCGCCCCTTGGATGCAAGCTGTGGCTGCTACACCTGCCGTAACTTTTCAAGAGCCTATTTGCACCATTTGCAAAAAACCAATGAGATCCTTGGGGCACAGCTCAACACGATTCATAACATTCACTATTACATCAATCTAATGAGCGAAATAAGGCAATCTTTAGATGAGGGCCTATTCCCTGAATTTGTTAAGGAATTTCATAAAAACAGAGCTTTAGGTGTCCTAGAGACTACAGGGTAAAATCAGACTTTCTACTTGGAGGAAATAAGATGTTGATCAGTAACGCATATGCACAAACAGCCGGAGCAGAATCTGGTGGGTTAATGGGTTTTATACCCTTGATATTGATGTTTGTCGTTTTATATTTTGTGATGATTCGCCCACAAATGAAGCGTCAAAAAGAAGTTAGAAACATGCTTGAAGCATTGGCCGTTGGTGATGAAGTTGTCACGGTTGGCGGTCTAATGGGCAGAGTAACCACTCTAAAAGATCCGTATGTAACAGTTGAACTGCTACCTGGAACAGAAGTAAAAATGCAAAAAAATGCAATTACAGCTGTTTTGCCAAAAGGCACGATCAAAGAAATCTAAGAAAGTTCTAGCATGAACCGTTACCCGCTGTGGAAATACCTCGTCATCGTTGTAGCGCTTGTTATTGGAGCTCTATACACTCTTCCTAATTTTTTCGGAGAGGCGCCGGCAGTTCAAGTCTCAGCGGGTAAAGTCACGGTAAAAATTGACAGCAATATGCAAGAGCGTATTGCTGAAGTCTTAAGAAGTGCGCAAATTGAGCCAAAAGGTATCCAATTTGAGCGCATTGGTGCAAACGGTACGATCAAGATTCGCCTCGATACCACCGACACCCAGCTTAAGGCCAAGGATGTTTTACAAAAATCCTTGAATCCAGACAGCAATGATCAAAGTTATGTCATTGCTCTTAATCTAATTTCCAATACACCCGCTTGGTTGACCTCAATAGGCGCGATGCCAATGTATCTGGGGCTTGATTTAAGAGGTGGCGTTCACTTCCTTTTACAAGTTGACATGAGCGGCGCCCTACAAAAGAAATTAGAGAGTTTGAGTACTGATACTCGCTCACAACTTCGCGAAAAAGGTTTGCGTCACTCTGGTATAGAGCGTCAGGGAGATGCGATTGTTGTTAGATTCCCTAATCAAGAAGATGCAGTAAGTGCTAGAACTTTGCTGAACAATAGTTTGCAAAGTCTTGACTTCAATGTTGAGAAGTCTGCTGACGGCTTTAGGTTGGTGGGTAAATTCAAAGATTCTGCGATCAAAGAAGTTCAAGAAAATGCTGTCAAACAAAACATCACCACCCTTCACAATCGTGTGAATGAATTGGGTGTGGCAGAACCAGTGATACAGCAGCAAGGTCTAGACAGAATCATTGTGCAATTACCTGGCGTGCAAGATACAGCCAGAGCAAAAGACATCATCGGGCGCACTGCCACCCTTGAATCTCGCCTAGCAGACCCAGTGAAGACATATTTACTTTCTGGCGAATTACCACCTCCAGGCTCTGATGTTTTCAAGATGGGTGATGGTCGCCAAGTTGTTTTTAAAAAGTCAGTGATTTTTAGTGGCGATCGAATCACCAGTGCTTCAGCTGGTTTTGATTCAAATCAGCGTCCAGCCGTGAACATTACCCTGGACTCTGCTGGCGGACGCGTGATGCAAGAGATTACTCGTGAGAACGTTGGCAAACCAATGGGCATGATTCTTTTTGAAAAAGGTCGCGGTGAAGTATTAACAGTTGCGACCATTCAAAGCGAATTTGGCGCAAAGTTCCAAATCACTGGTCAGCCAAGTACTGACAGCGCCAATGATCTAGCCCTGTTGCTTCGTGCAGGCTCATTGGCCGCCCCAATGGAAATCATTGAAGAAAGAACCATTGGCCCAAGCTTGGGTGCTGAAAACATCTCGATGGGCTTTAACTCAGTTATCTACGGATTTATTGCAATTGCAGTATTCATGATTGCGTACTACATGTTGTTTGGTGTTTTCTCTGTGCTAGCCCTATCGGTCAACTTATTCTTACTGGTAGCAGTTCTCTCAA
>JBFZCN010000161.1:0-2978 GCA_041307985.1 Burkholderiales bacterium | reverse complement strand
GCTGGACCAAACTCACCTTGGAACACTTGCTTACCTTTACAAGTAGCTGTGATCGTTGTGATGAAGTGAGCTGGAATAGTTTTTCCAGATGAATCTTTACGTTGACCTGTTTCCATGTCGTGCTTCATCAACACTTTAACGTCAACAATACCGCCAGTCTCTTGGGCGCGTACGCGCATTGGATCTGCCATTTTTATTTCCTTTCAGTACAAATATGATTAGTTAAATGAATTGTGTGTGGGGGAATTAACCGCCGCAACCACCCAAAGTCACCTTAACTTCTTTAGTTGATACAAACCACTTGCCATCAGCCTTCACCAAAGCGTGAACGTTTGATGTTTGACCCATCTTCACACGTGAAGCCACGAACGGCTCTGTGTCTGGAGTCATGATGAATTGAGCAGCCAATGCACTTGGGTTCTTCTCAACCAAAATAGCGATTTGTTGTGTTTTTGCCATTGATGTTGTTACGCCAACAGGCACAACTGCACCGTTTTCAGCAATGTCAGGAGCATTGATAGTGATCGCACCAGACTTATCAGCAGAAGAACCGCCCAAAGACTTTAGTACGTCATCCAATGTTTTACCTTCAAAAGCAGCTTTGTTCCAAGTTGCAGCTTCTGCTTGAGAAATGAGGCCAGTTGCAGCCATCAAACCGATTACTGCTGTTAATCGCAGTGCTTCACGACGTTTTTGGTTCATACGAACTCCTTCTTAAAAAACTAACTATCAAAAATAACAATTTCTACCTGGCAATCTTACATCTTTATTTACCAGAAAGCATCCATTTCACCATTACATCAATATCAGCATCAGATATATGAGCGTGTGGCGGCATTGGGATTGCACCCCAAACACCAGCACCACCAGCCTTCACTTTGGCATTCATTTTCTTGACAGCATCTGCCTGACCTTTGTATTTAGCAGCCACTTGAGCAATCGACGGTCCGATGGCGCGAGTGGCTGGCGCATGACAAGCTGCGCAATTGTTTTTCTTAAACAATGCTTCAGGGGTGATTTTTTCAGCAGCAGCCGTGCTCACAGTCATCATGCCCTTACCTGGCAACTTACTGACAGGTGGCTTGGTTGTATCAACGCCACGGTATGGGCCATAGGCTCTATTTTGCAGCGCAAGATTTTCATGAGCATTGCGAGCATAGTCAGGCAATGTGGATCCAATCGTGACATGCTTTGTGCAGTTAGTCATACATGCCGTTGATTTGACATCCGGCTTACCATTCACAGTCCACATACCATGGTCTAGAGTCATACCATTGCGGTTAGGCATTACCTTTTGCACATCAGCAATATTCTTATCACTTAGTGTGAAATCATCAGGAACGATCTCAGCCATGGCCAGGATGTAACCTAAAACAGCATAAGTGTCGTCGACGCTCAATGTTCTTGGGGCATTCCATGGCATTGCACGGTAGATGTAATCCCAAAGTGTTGAAACAGTCGCAACTTTCATCAAGGTAGTACGCTGTGGCTGTTTGTCGCTCATTAATGAAGCGACACGACCAGTTTTCATATCTTCTTTGGTTGTTCCACCTACGATCGGCGTGAACACTTCGTTAGACTCGCCAAAAGTGCCGTGACAAGATGCGCAACGACCTTCCCATACTTCCTGACCACGCAAAGTATTACCAGAACCAGCTGGCAAACCTTTGAAGTCTGGACGAACATCGATGTCCCATGCAGCCACTTCAGCCTTGGTCGCTTCACGACCAATACCAGTGTACTTAGACTGAGCAATACCCTCAGCGGTAAGGCCTAAAGCCAAACCTGCCAATACCAAAGTTTTAGTTAAATTAGCCAACTTGAACATTGCTCAACTCCCCGTTCGTATCAAGCTTCCATGCTTGGATTGCATTGTTGTGATAAATGGAACGTGTACCACGAACTTCTCTTAATTGTTTGATCATTGGCTGAACATAACCAGTCTCATCTGTTGCACGTGACATCAAGATGCCAGGTGAACCATCCCAAACCCAGTCAAGATTAAAGCGAGTGATCGCCTTAGAAAGAACTGGAGTTTCAAGACGAGCTCTGCGCCAGTTATTACCACCATCAACAGATACATCAACATGCTTGATCTTGCCGCGGCCTGACCACGCCATACCACTGATGTTGTAGAAACCTTTGTCTAGCAATTGCTGACCGCCAGATGGTGTCGTGATCACAGACTTACATTCTTGGATAGTTGTGTACTGACGGTGCAAGCCACTTGGCATCAAGTCGATGTAGTGAACTGCTTCGTCTTTTGCTGCGTAAGGCATGTCACCTACTTCAATACGACGCAACCATTTCACTGAGCTAACACCTTGAACACCAGGAACTAATAAGCGCAATGGGTAACCGTTTTCAGGGCGCAACATTTCGCCGTTCATAGCCCACACAACCAAAACATCTTTGAGAGCCAAATCTAAAGGAATAGTTCTGGTCATACCTGAACCGTCACCACCTTCAGCAAGGATGTATTTACCCTTCTTAAGATCAGCACCGCACATGTCGAGCAATACTGAAAGAGGCACGCCTGTGAATTCGCAGCAAGACAACATACCGTGGGTGTACTGTACGCTTGGCACAGCAACGTTACCCCACTCTAGGCCTGTATTAGCACCGCACTCAATGAAGTGAATACGTGACACGCTAGGCAAACGCATCAAGTCGTCCATCGTGAAGACTTTTTGCTGCTTGACCAAACCGTTCACCATCAAACGATGCTCTGCTGGATCAACGTCATACCAACCTTGGTGATGACGTTCAAAGTGCAAACCGTTGGGTGTGATGATGCCGAAGAAACCTTGCAATGGAGCAAATGCCACAGAAGCAGCAGACACACGCGTCAAGCCAGGAGATTCACGGCGTTGAAGCGGAGCTTCCCATTTAGATGGCATGCCATATGGGTTCGCAGCAACTGGCTGGCCTTTTGTCGTCTGCCATGTTTGCTTTTCTAAAATAGCTTTATCACCATC
>JBFZCN010000160.1:0-3638 GCA_041307985.1 Burkholderiales bacterium | reverse complement strand
ATTAAAAAGTATGGTGGCTACGATCCAGAATCATTGCGTAAAGCTGCATTAGAAACTGACATTCCAGAAGGCGGAACGATTCAAGGCTATGGCGTTAAATTTTTCCCACCAGGTCATCCAATGTCTGGTCAAAACGAACGCTCGACCCCAGTGGTCCACCAATACACGGGCAACGACACGTTTGTAGTCTGGCCCCAAGCAATTAAGAGTCGTGATCCTGTCATGCCTCTTCCCAAAGGCAACTCTTACGCCAAATAATTGTGCTTCAAGTCCATGAATTGACCAAGAAATTCGGTGGCTTTACAGCTGTCAACCGAATTTCTTTTGGAATCCAACCCGGAGAAATTGTAGGCCTGATTGGCCCCAATGGCTCTGGAAAAAGTACCACCTTTAATATGTTGGCTGGTATGTTTGAACCCACCTCAGGCCAAGTGATGTTTGATGGCAAACCCACTATAGGATTGTCGTCTTCCAACATCTGCAAACTGGGAGTGGCCAGAACATTTCAAATTCCCAGGCCCTTTCGCAAACTCTCAATTCTTGAGAATACAACACTTGCCGCTTTCTACGGCGCCAGTGAAGCAATCACCAGAGGCGAGGCCGAGCGCCGAGCGTACGATGCATTGTCTTTAATCGATTTGCCGCGCGACCCCGCAATCCGCGTAGATGGGCTTGGCGCTGCAGGTCTGAAAAAACTCGAAATAGCGCGAGCTTTAGCAACACAGCCAAAGCTGCTACTGGCCGATGAAAGTTTAGGCGGCTTAGATGAAATTGAAATGGCACAAGCAGCGCAAATGCTCAAACGTATTCGCGATGAACGCGGTATCACCATCATCTGGGTAGAACACATCATGGGTGTGCTGATGAAAGTCATTGATCGCTGCTTGGTGCTTGATCACGGCGAGTTAATCGCACAAGGTTCGCCTTCTGAAGTAACGCATGACCCGCGCGTAATTGAAGTTTATTTGGGAACGGATGCCCAAAGCGTTCAGCAACAAGTTGCGCGCAACGCGTCGAGCCAGGACGCATGATGCTTGAGCTGAAAAATATCAATGCGGGCTACAACAGTTTTCAAGCGCTGTTTGATGTGTCCTTGAATGTGAAATCAGGCGAAGCTGTGGCCGTCATCGGACCTAATGGCGCTGGCAAAAGCACCCTCTTGCGTGTGATTTCACGTTTAATTGAAGCCTCTTCTGGCAGCATGGAGATGCAGGGCCAACCTTATCGAAACTTGCCATCGCACGAGGTGGTTGGGCTTGGCATTGCTCAAGTGCCAGAGGGGCGACGATTGTTTCCACGCCTGAGTGTGGAGGACAACTTGAAAATTGGAGCATACACCCCTGCCGCCCGCGCCAAATTAGAAGAGCGCATTGAGTATGTCTACAGCTTGTTCCCGCGGATGGCAGAGCGGAGGAAGCAATTGGCAGGCACCATGTCTGGCGGCGAACAACAAATGTGTGCCATTGGGCGCGCCTTGATGAGTGGCCCCAAATTGCTGCTGCTAGATGAGCCCTCGGCTGGCCTAGCGCCCGTCATTGTGCAATCTATTTTTGAGCTAATGCACCGCATTCGCGCTGAAGGCTATACCGTTTTGATTGTCGAACAAAATATCCAGCAAGTACTGAAGGTGGTTGACCGTGCCTACTTGCTTGAAATTGGGAAAATTCGCGCTTCCGGAACTGCCGCCGAATTGTTGGCCAGCGATGAAGTTCAAAAAGCCTATTTGGGGGTGTGATGGCATTTTTTGACATCTTTTTACTCGAGGCAGTTCTCAATGGATTGCTGCTTGGAGGCTTGTTCGCGCTCCTGTCTCTGGGCTTGAACCTGATCTTTGGTGTGATCGATGTGGTGTGGATTTGTTACGCTGAATTGATGATGGTGGGTATGTACGCCATCTATTGGTCACACACCATGATGGGCCTGCCTTTGACTTTGGCGTTCATCATCTGCGTAGTAGGCGTGGCGGCTTTGGGTGCAGCGATGCACTGGTTTATCATTCGGCCCGTTTTATCGGCAGAGCCTATCAATCAATTGTTGGTCACGGGGGGCGTTTTGTTTTTTCTTCAAGCCTTGGCCACCGTCATCTTTGGCATTGATTTCAAAAACATAGGTGTGAGAATGCCCGGTTTGATGGTGGGTGATATCAGCTTATCTATGGCTCGTTTAATTGCTTTTTGCGTAGCCATGGTGGCCATTGCAATCACTTATTTGTTCTTGAACCGAACTTTCGCTGGCACTGCCATTCGGGCAATTAGCCAAGATCGGAGCATCATGCCTTTGATGGGTGTGAACCCTGAACGTATTTATTTGATCACTTCAGCCATGGGGGGCTCATTGGCGGGCCTGGCTGCTTGCTTGTTGGTGCTGCAATACGACATCCATCCTGCCATTGGTTTGTCGTTTGGTCCTATTACATTTTTGATTTGTGTCATGGGCGGCTTAGGTAATTTATTTGGTGGCTTTGTGGCTGCATTTATTTTTGCTCAGCTGATATCTGTGGGTGGCTATGTCTATGCCATCGAATGGGGTTATGTGATGGCCTTTGTGTTCTTCATCGCCATGATGTTCATTCGCCCTGAAGGCATTTTATTTCGCAGGCGCTAACACATGGCTATTATCTCCTCCAACTATAAATTCGGCCTCTTGTTAGCGGCATTAATGCTAGCGCCTTGGCTTGGCTTGGGCTCCTATCCCTTGCACCTGATCATCATGGCTTTGCTGATGGGCTTTATTTACACCAGCTGGGCCTTGATGGGACGCCTAGGTTTGGTTAGCCTAGGGCACGGCGCTTTCTTAGGCATTGGTGCTTACAGCGTAGTTTTGTTGTGGAATCAGTATGGCGTGCCACCTTTGGCTGGTGCCCTTATCGCTGTGGGTTTGACAGTGGTTTTGGCATTGGTCATTGGCTATCCATGTTTCCGTTTCAAAATCGTGGGTCACTATTTCGCTCTTGTGACTTTGGCATTAGCCGAGGTGGTGCGCTTGGTCATTGTGGCCACGCGAGAAGTCACAGGCGGTTCATTGGGCATTACACCCAAGCCGGGCTTGATCGATGATGCCACGGCCTCTTTGTGGGCACTTCAATTTTCAAACCGTGTGGTTTGGTTCTATATTGTTTTGGCTTGCTGGCTTTTCGCTCTTTGGGTCTGGCGTAAAGTTGATCAAAGCATGCTGCGCGATGCCCTTCAAGCCGTCAGTGAAGATGAGGATGCTGCTGCATCCATTGGCATCAATGTCACGCGTACCAAATTGACAATCACGGTAGTCTCTGCGGCTATGACATGCTTAGGAGGCGTTTTATATGCGCAATACCAAGCCTATGTGAACCCTGACACTGTCTCGGGCATAGGTATTTCTTTGCAAATGGTTTTTGGTGTGATTGCTGGTGGTATGTTTGTCATGCTTGGTCCTACATTTGGCGCTGTATTTTTATTGGTGCTTCAAGAAGTTTTGCGTGTCTTGATTGGTAATCAAATACATGGCCTTGACTTGTTGATCTACGGTGCCTTGCTTGTGTTTTTCATTATCCGCATGCCCAAGGGCATCTTAGGATCTTGGTTGGAACGCAAAACCTAGATGTGAACAACGCATTCATGTTGCACACTGCGAGCGTCCATTTCAAACTTCAACTCTTGAAT
>JBFZCN010000159.1:0-2855 GCA_041307985.1 Burkholderiales bacterium | reverse complement strand
CGCACAGAGCGCAGTGGGTAAAAAACACCAACGCGATTCGTTTGATTTTTGGCGAAAGCGATGGCTTGCCAGGCTTGGTGGTGGATCAGTATGCAGATACTTTAGTCTGCCAATTTTTATTTGTTGGGATGGAGCATTGGAAAGAAGCGATTGTGCAAGCCTTGGTTCAACAAACGGGGTGCAAGACGATTGTTGAGAGATCTGATGCGGCTGTTCGTGCAAGAGAGGGTCTTGAGCCACACATTGGCGCTTTATTTGGTGAGATGCCAGAAGCCCCCATCAATGTGAATGAATGCGGCGTGTTGTACAGCGTGGATGTGGTGCATGGCCATAAAACAGGTTTTTATATTGATCAAAGAGATAGTCGACATCTTTTAAGCGAGCTATCCAAAGATAAAGAAGTCTTGAATATGTTTTGCTACACCGGCGGCTTTTCTTTGGCGGCCTTAAAAGGTGGTGCAAAACATGTCACTTCAGTCGATTCTTCGGGTGAAGCTTTGGCGATGGCGCAAAGACAGATGCTGTTAAATGGATTTGATGAGTCACGGGCCACATGGATTGATTCAGATGCGTTCACAGTTTTGACGCAGTTAAGAAAAGAAGAAAAGCAATTCGACATCGTTGTTTTAGATCCGCCTAAATTTGCCCCATCTTCACATCATTTGGATAAGGCTTTGCGGGCCTACAAAGAAATCAATCGTGCTGGTATGCAACTTTTAAAGCCGGGTGGCTTGCTGTTCACGTTCTCTTGCTCTGGCGCAGTTGATTCAGCACTGTTCGAAAGAACCATTGCGATGGCCAGCGCCGAGGCGATGGCACTGTCTGGCAACACTTCGATGGATTTTAGATTGATGCAGCGTTTGTCTTCGGGCGCCGACCACCCTCTTTTAACAAGTTTTCCCGAAGGGGATTATTTGAAGGGCTTGTTGCTTCAAAAGCTATAGCCATCAGAACTAGATAGCCTCATAATTAAGAAATTAAATAAGGACGCACAGGCATGGCTTTAATACCAGTAACAATACTTTCCGGTTTTTTGGGTAGCGGTAAAACAACTTTGCTCAAACATATTCTTCATGAAAATCATGGCAAAAAAATTGCTGTGATTGAAAACGAGTTCGGTGAAGAGAACATCGATAACGATATTTTGATTCAGGACAGTGATGAGCAAATTATTCAGATGAGCAATGGCTGTGTTTGTTGCACCATCCGCGGTGATTTGGTCAAGGCGTTGAATGATTTGTTTGAGTCTCGTAAAGACAAGAAGATTTCCTTTGATCGCGTTGTGATTGAAACCACCGGTGTTGCTAATCCTGGCCCTGTGGCTCAAACATTCTTCATGGACGATGAGATTGCGAGCCATTACATTTTGGATGCCATCGTGACCTTGGTAGATGCGAAGCACGGCAACCAACAATTGGACCAGCACGAAGAAGCTCAGCAGCAAGTTGGTTTTGCAGACAGAATTTTTATCACTAAAACAGATTTGGTGGATGCAAAAGCAGTTGATCAATTAAAGCATCGTTTGATGCACATGAATCCTCGCGCGCCAATCTCTGGTATTACTCAAGGGACCGTGTCTTTGGATCAGGTCTTGGATTTGCGCGGCTTTAATTTAAATGACAAGCTTGATATTGACCCACATTTCTTGGAGCAAGAAGATCATGACCATGAAAATTGCGGTCACGATCATCATGAGCATGGGCCAGACTGTAACCACGGACACGATCATCAACATGGCCACCAGCATGCTCAGCCCGTGCAATTCATGAAAAAGAGCCATACAGACAAAATTCAATCATTTGTTTTTAGAAGTGATCGACCGTTTGATTCTCAGAAGCTTGAGGACTTTTTGGGCGGAATTTTGTCGGTGTTCGGCGCTAAGATGTTGAGATATAAGGGGGTTTTGTATATAAAAGGCGGGGCTCGCAAGGTCATCATTCAAGGTGTTCATGAAATGATGGGCTCCGATATGGGCGCGCCTTGGGGTAAAGATAAAAAAGAAACCAGGATGGTTTTCATTGGAATTGACCTGCCTAAAGACGTTTTATTGGGCGGACTTGAAACATGTTTGGTGTAATCTTTAAAGATTAGGGTAGAATCCGCGCCCTGAGCACTTATAAAAAATTAAGCAGTATTGCGGCGCAATAAATTGCTTGTAAAGAAATTGCAAGAGTTTTAAATTTAGCGAAGTACGAACAAAGTCCCGAAAGGACAGGAAATGAGCAAGAAAGCATTAACAGAAGCAGATATCGTAAAAATGCCTGAAAAGGATTATATGAATGCTGCTCAACTAGAATTTTTCAAAGCCAAGTTACTGGCTTTGAAAGCAGATCTTCTGCTGCACGCAAACGAAACCACCGAGCATTTACGTGAAAACGTTTTGGTTCCAGATCCAGCAGATCGTGCCACGATCGAAGAAGAGCACGCTTTGGAATTACGCACACGTGACCGCGAGCGCAAACTACTCAAGAAAGTAGAGCAGTCTTTATTGAGCATCGAGTCGGGTGATTATGGTTGGTGCGAAGAAACTGGCGAGCCAATTGGTGTTCCGCGTTTATTGGCACGTCCAACAGCCAATCTATCTTTAGAGGCTCAAGAGCGCCGCGAGTTGCGCCAAAAGTTATTTGGCAATTAAGTTGAGTTGGATCGTTCCAGGGAAAGCTTCATGAAAGCTTTCCTCATAAAAGGCGGCTTTAGGCCGCCTTTTTGCATAATTCAATAAAAATTCTAGCCAAGCATGGCAACTGATCTTACAATCCGCGCATGAGCACACCACTAGCTGAACTTAAAGACGTTTCCCCTGCCGTCAAGGCCGAGGTTTTGGCACAGGCTTTGCCGTACATTAAGAAATACCA
>JBFZCN010000158.1:0-2570 GCA_041307985.1 Burkholderiales bacterium | reverse complement strand
TCCGTGGATTGATGTTCCTGTAGAGCATGGTCAAACCAAAGAAGAATGGAAGGGTGGCTCTGAGTGCAACAAGATCCTAGGTAACCCACCATTCAGAGCGGCGGGCAGCATTCCAATTGATGGCTTGTGTGTGCGCATTGGCGCTATGCGCTGTCATTCGCAGGGCTTGACCATCAAACTTAAAAAAGACATTCCTTTGAGTGATATCGAAGGCATTTTGGCCAGCGCCAACGATTGGGTCAAAGTGGTACCAAACGATCGCGAAGCTACTGAGAGAGACTTAACCCCAGCAGCGGTGACCGGAACTATGACGGTACCGGTGGGGCGTTTGCATAAATTAGCCATGGGCCCAGATTATTTGGGCGCATTCACGGTTGGCGATCAGCTCTTGTGGGGTGCGGCTGAACCATTGCGTCGCATGTTGCGCATTTTGTTGGAGCGTTGATTTCTTGATTGCGCAATTACCACGTATCTATCGTTTAGCACTTGGCTTGGTTTCAGCCATTTTTGCTGGGCAAGCCCTTGCCTTAAATCTGGGCAACTTGAGCATTCAATCAAAAGTAGGCGAACCGTTGCTTGCGCAAATCTCGATTCAGATGGATCCTTCAGAGCTTTCATCCATCAAAGACATTCAGGCGACTTTGGCAAGTCCTGAGATGTACAAGCGTTTGGGCATCACCTCGTCTGCGGCTCAAGCCCAATTAAAAGTCTCTGTTCTAAAGGGATCAAAAGAAGAGCCAGTAGCCATCAAGATCACTTCCGATGAAGTGTTGACCTTGGCCACGGACGAAATATTTTTAGATGCCTTGGTAGAGCTTCGTTGGTCTGCTGGTTTGGTGCGCCGTGTCTACACATTGATGGTGGCAGACCAGGCGCGCGTAGAAGTAAAAGCTGGAGATACTCTGACCGAAATCGCCAGCAAGCTTGTGGTGAACTTTGATGAGGCGACTCTTGATCAAGCACTGATTTCTCTCTACAGAGCAAATCCTCAAGCATTCGCAGGCGGTAGTATTCATCGCTTGATGGCGGGCGCCGAATTAAAGATACCTAGCCAAGAGATGATCAAGAGCGTGCCCAAGCAAGAGGCCAAAGAAATTGCTCAGTCTGCAGACGCGGCGTATCGCTCAGGCAAAGCTGACTTGCCATTGAGCTCATTAGCATCCATTAAAGACAAAGCACCGACAACTGCTGTGGGTGATCGACTCAAGGTTGGTCCTGCCGCAGGCTTAGAAGGTGAAGCCAAGCGCCGCATGGAAGAATTGCTGGTTCAAGAAAAAGCTTTAGCAGAAGCAAAGCAAAGAATTGTTCAGTTAGAAAAAAATATTGCCGATTTGAAAAAGTTGATGCAAAACCAAGCCTCGGGTCAATCAAGCACTGAAGCGATTGATTGGAAAAATCAAACAGGCCCCTTGGCCATTGCGGTTTTTGTACTCCTGGCAATTTTGGTTTTGTTAAAACTCTCTAAAGGTGAGTCGAAGAAGTCTCGTCATCCTGACCATTCTTTTTCTCAGCCAGCTTCAGACAATACCTCTCAAGGATCGAATCCAGTTCCTGAGCAAGCCGCTAAGTTATTTGCATCACTTGATCTAAATCTTGGTCCTGCAACAGTTACAACTCAAGCGGCAAGCACTCAAATGGCTGGCAGCACTCTGACAAGCGCCGAAAGTCTTCGTGTCAAACTGAATCTGATCAGAGCCTACATCACCATTGAAGATTTTGGTGCAGCAAGAGAAGCGATTCAGGAAGTGTTGGCAGTGAGCAATCAGATTGATCCTGAGTTAACCATTCAAGCCAAATCACTGATGGCTGAAGTCAATCAACTTTCATCCAAATAGCATGCGACTTGCGCTGGGCTTGCAGTATGACGGGTCTGCTTTTTCGGGCTGGCAAACCCAAAGTAACGGCCAAACAGTTCAAGATCACCTTGAGTTAGCCTTGAGTCGCTTCATTGGAGAAAACAATGAAGCAGTAAAGACCATCACAGCGGGAAGAACAGACACCGGAGTTCATGCTTTGGGTCAGGTGGTCCATTTTGATACTGAAGTGGTGAGACCAGATCTTTCTTGGGTCAAAGGGGTCAATGCCTTTTTGCCGCCAAGCGTCACAGTTCAGTGGGTCAAGCCAGTACCTGATCATTTTGATGCTCGCTACATGGCTTTTGAGCGATGCTATTGCTATGCCTTGCTGACTGGCTCAACGCCATCACCTCTGGTTCACGGTAAGGCAGGCTTTTTGAATCTACCCAAAGGTAAAACTTTGGATGTGCCCGCTATGCGTGAAGCCGCCCAGGTATTGGTGGGTGAGCATGACTTCAGTTCATTTCGCTCTTCTGAATGCCAAAGTAAAACCCCCATCAAGACTTTGTACCAGGTGTCGCTGATCGAGAACGGACCCTGGGTTTATTTTGTTTTCAGGGGCAACGCCTTTCTTCATCACATGGTTCGTAATTTGGTGGGTAGTTTGCTGTTGATTGGAACTGGAAAAGAGCCCGTCACTTGGATGAGCAGTTTGCTGGCAGCAAAAAACCGTCAATTGGCGGGCACCACCTTCATGGCTGATGGACTTTATCT
>JBFZCN010000157.1:0-2545 GCA_041307985.1 Burkholderiales bacterium | reverse complement strand
CACCATCAACGGTCAAGAAGCCGTGAGCAAAGACATTGGTAGGGGTGCGATAGCCAGAAAAATGCAAAGTGGCTGGCCAGAATAAGGTGTGGAAATACAAAATATCTTTACCAATGAAGTGATACTGCTCAGTGGTCGTATCTGGTTTGGTCCATTCATTGAAGTCCAAACCTTTTTGTTGGCAAAGATTTAAAAAGCTCGCGTAGTAGCCAATCGGTGCATCCAGCCACACATAGAAATACTTGCCTGGCGCATCTGGGATCTCGAAGCCAAAGTAAGGCGCATCTCTAGAGATGTCCCAATCACCTAATTGGCTCTCACCTGGCTTGCCCACCCATTCTTTCATTTTGTTGCGAGCTTCAGCTTGTAATGGAGTTTTAACTTGAGTCCACTCTCTGAGGAAGTTTTCGCAGCGTGGGTCGGATAACTTGAAGAAGTAGTGATCTGAGACTTTGCGTATCGGTGTTGCACCGCTGACCACGGAGACTGGATTCTTGAGATCCGTTGGGGCGTAAGTCGCGCCACACTTTTCGCAAGAATCACCGTATTGATCTTTGGCGCCACACTTCGGACATTCGCCTTTGATGAAGCGATCTGGCAAGAACATTTCTTTGACTGGGTCGTAAGCTTGCTCAATGGCACGCTTCTCAATCAAGCCAGCTTCGCGCAGTTTGATATAGATTTCTTCCGAAAGTGTTTTATTTTCAGCGCTGTCTGTTGAATAGTAGTTATCAAAAGAGATCAAGAAATCATCAAAATCTCTTTTATGCTCTTTCCAAACATTGGCAATCAACTCTTTGGGCGAGATGCCTTCTTTCTCAGCGCGCAACATGATCGGAGTACCATGCGTATCATCGGCGCCTACGTAGTGAACTTCGTGCCCGCGCATTCTTTGGAATCGAACCCAAATGTCAGTTTGAATGTATTCCACCAGGTGACCAATGTGTATTTGACCATTGGCATAAGGGAGGGCTGAAGTGACTAAAATTTGGCGCATAGACATGGATTTTAGTCTGCGGATATAGTTGAGAGCTGAAAAAACAAAAAAAGTACTAGGAGATGGCAGTGACGGTAACAGTAGAAAACATACAAAATGCGCTTAAAAGCGTTATAGATCCTAATACTGGGAAAGATTTGATTTCTTCTAAATCTGCTAAAAACATCAGAGTCGATGGCTCTGATGTGAGTCTGGATGTGGTTTTGGCCTATCCAGCCAAGAGTCAGATTGACCTTATACGAAAACTGGTTATTACGGCCCTGCGTGAGGTTCCCGGAGTTAAAAACGTCAGCACCAATGTGACCATGAACATCGTGGCTCACACCGTTCAGCGTGGCGTCAAATTAATGCCTAATGTAAAAAATATCATTGCCGTATCAAGCGGTAAGGGCGGCGTGGGTAAATCCACAACAGCCGTTAACTTGGCGCTGGCCTTGGCCGCAGAGGGCGCCACAGTGGGTATTTTGGATGCTGATATCTATGGCCCAAGTCAGCCAATGATGTTGGGTATCACCGGTCGTCCTGAATCAATTGCTGAAAACACCATTGAACCGATGGAAGGTCATGGCTTGCAAGCCAGTTCGATTGGCTTTTTGATCGATCCAGACAGCCCGATGGTTTGGCGTGGCCCGATGGTCACTTCGGCGCTTGAGCAGCTGCTGCGTCAAACGAATTGGCGTGATGTGGATTACTTGATTGTTGATATGCCACCAGGCACAGGCGATATTCAGTTGACCTTGTCTCAAAAAGTGCCTGTCACAGGTGCTGTGATTGTGACAACCCCGCAAGACATCGCTTTGTTGGATGCTCGCAAAGGTCTCAAGATGTTTGAGAAGGTTGGCATTCCGATCATTGGCATTGTTGAAAACATGAGCATTTACGTCTGCCCTAATTGCAATCATCAGGAGCATATTTTTGGTCAGGGCGGTGGTCAAAAAATGTGTACTGACTACGGCGTTGATTTCTTGGGCAGTTTGCCATTGAATTTGTCGATTCGTGAACAAGCTGACTCTGGTCGTCCAACCGTGGTGGCTGATCCTGATGGCGCCATCAGTGCTATTTACAAAGGGATTGCTCGTAAGATTGCAATCCAAGTGGCTGAGATGTCGAAAGACATGAGTAGCAAGTTCCCAAGCATTGTTGTGCAGAACACTTAATCATGAAACTACAACTTGCCGTTGTGATGCGCAAAGAATTCATCGATAACCCATGGCAGTCTTATCGTTGGGTTTTGGATGAAGTGGTTTATGACATCGGCCAGTTTGCACATAAGACCCCAGACCACATTCTTTCTGATCGCCCTGCGATCTGTATGCGAAGCGATGAGAAAACCGAACGATGGCTTTACACAGGTTTTGAGATTCAGTTGTACAAAGATGAAGCCGAGGGCTATTACTTGAATTCAACTTCAACATACCCTGCATGGTTTGTGATGTGGCGCCTTGAAGATCATCCAAATGGTGGTGACCCAATCGCTGTGCCACATTTTTTGAGCATTAGTTATTACGAGGCAGGTCGCTTGCTAGATGGTGGCGAGACTGTTGAAAA
>JBFZCN010000156.1:0-4974 GCA_041307985.1 Burkholderiales bacterium | reverse complement strand
TGCTCTTCCTTTAATTCCTCTACATACATACCAACCTGCTAACAGGCAATATGGTGAGGATCTGAAAGTAATTATGCGAGTTCAAGTAAACGGCGTTCGACTCTTTTTTGAAATTGAAGGCACCAAGCTTCGACTTACTGAGAATTCATTTGTAGAGGTACCAACCCTTCTGCTACTGCATGGAGGACCTGGGGCTGATCATTCAGGTTATCGACCCGCATTTTCAGCGCTTTCTGACATTGCTCAGATCGTCTACCTTGATCACCGCGGCAATGGAAGAAGTGATCACGGTCCCAAAGAATCGTGGAATATAAATCAATGGGCAGATGATGTAAAAGCATTTTGCGATGCACTCGAAATCAAACAACCTATCGTCTATGGAGCGTCCTTTGGGGGTGTAGTAGCCATGGCTTATGCCACTCGCCACCCTAGTCACCCTCTCGCACTTGCACTTGTGAGTACGACAGCGCAGGCACACTCTCACATAGACGCAAAGATTGCGATGTTTTCTCGACTTGGCGGTCAAGAAGCTGGTGAACTTGCACACCGTCGCTTCGTGTTGGGCGATACAAGCCCTGAAGTTATGGCGGCTTGGCTGAAGATTGCGCTTCCGCTTTATAAACAAAAAAATCTGGATCCGAGTGCAATGGAGCGTGTTGTCATGAACCGAGAAGCAACAGCATGGTTTAACAGAGTTGGCGGTGAAGGACGTCAATTTGACATGTTGGCAGATGTCCCAAATATTCAATGTCCAACGCTGGTTCTTGGCGGTCAGTTGGATCCGATGCTACCGATTGAATGCCAACGCGACATAGCCAATGCTCTAGATCCAAAGCTTTTAAACTATCGAGAATTTGAAGACTGCGGGCATGGCGTCATTCCGGATGTACCTGAACTGGCTATACCACTGCTACGTGATTTCATTAAGAACCAACACGCAAGCCGATAGCACGGTTCACACACAGAAGCCGAACCTGACTCAACGATTTGTGCGCAGAGGGTAAAAAATAGACTACATCCTTCTAGACCCCAAACTTTGTTCAAAAGTTCAGGGAATCAACTTTTCATCACTTCACCGATATCGTCATTCCTGATATCTGATTCAATAATTTGCAGTCACTGGCTTGGACGCCAGTCAAAAATTCACGAATGACCTGCGAAGTCAATGTCTCTGTTTTTTTTGATATGCCTCGCCCAGCAAAATTCATGTGCGTGGCACCATCAATGACGCCAAGCCACTTGCATCCTGACTTCATATTGTTAAATGGCTCGGTTCTTGTTTGCCAAGATAATCCGCCTAATTCCTTGTCTTGAGTACCTGTCAGCATCAATACTGGTTGGTTGATATCGTTCCATGCATTTTCAGGAAATATCAATCCTGAGCCTTGTGGAGAAATGGCAATGTAAGCCGTGAACTTGGGCACTTCAGCAATATTCAATTTGTTTAGTGCACCTGCCTGCATCATCACAGTCGCTGCGCCCATTGAGTGACCAATCAAAACAGCCACTTTTGAATTGCACTGACCTTGAGCCCAATCTTTCGCAACGGCAATATCCATAAATCTAGCTTGGTATGCCTTTGGGTCTGTAATAAGTTTAGCCAATCCATCGCTGAGTGTTTTTCCGCCGATTAGTTCTTGTACAGCTTGAAATCCACTTTCTTGGTGTCTAACAACTACAGCAAGATAACCAAAGGATGACATCGCTGTGCCAAGATAGGTGTAGCCTTTTTCCGATCCACCTGCTCCGTGCGAAACAATTGCAATCCCTTTACATTCTTCACTTCCAGTTGGCTTGTAGACCATTGCCAAGACTGGCTTTGAATCTTGTCGTTGCAAGCTAATTACATCTTGTCCAATCGCGGCTGTACTTGTAAATTGAATTAAATAAAGTATTGCCAATGAAGGTACAAATGTTTTCATTTTTAG
Source organism: Burkholderiales bacterium (assembly GCA_041307985.1). Classification (GTDB taxonomy): domain Bacteria; phylum Pseudomonadota; class Gammaproteobacteria; order Burkholderiales; family Burkholderiaceae; genus Polynucleobacter. The sequence continues at coordinate 3,046 of JBFZCN010000156.1, read as the reverse complement.
ATTGAACTATGCATTTTTTACTTTCGCAATCGCCCCAACATCCTTAAAGACCCCGAACTTTATTCAAAAGTTCTCGGAATCAAAGCGTCCATCATTTTGATAACTCTTGATTCCTAGTGTTGGCGATTCCTTGTATATTTGTAGGAATAAGATGCCCACAAACTTGGTTCATCTTGTGACCGCGCCCCAACTGAAATGAAAGAGGTTCTCTATGCCCACAATGAAAGGCGGTTGTCTGTGCGGAAATATCCGCTACGAATTACCTACCGAACCAAGGGCGACATTTGCCTGTCACTGCAGATTTTGCCAAAAAGACACAGGCACCGCGCATCGCTCTGGCTTGTCTTATCTGGATGAGAGCGTCATCTTTTCTGGGGACTCATCCAAAACATACACTTACCAAAGTGATGAGCATTGAAGAAAGCTCTACAAACATTTTTGCCCAACTTGCGGCACCACAGTCTCACTTACAACTGAAAGATTTCCAAGCGGCAGAGTCATGATGATTGGCACACTTGACGACCCTTCATTGGTCAAGGTTGATACCCACATGTTTGCAGATGAAGCTTTTTCTTGGGTAACTTATCCTGAAGATCATGTCGTTTATGCCAAGCATAGGATCAATGAAGATGGGACACCTGCTGCTCCTCTAACTAATAGAACTGACAATTGAACATTTGATTACACCAGCTGTCGTGTAAAACGACACTAGCAGACTACAAGAAGCCGACAGCAAGGTTAACCCGCCGAAACCCGATACGCTCTTGCGATTTGTGCGCACTAGTAGAATTTCAAGCAAACCAAGGTCACAAACTTTATTCAAAAGTTCTAACAATCTAAGTTTTCGTCGTCTATACCAAAATTCAGGACACTTAACTTTATCTATGCAGATTCAAACCAGAGACCAATTGCGTGCCATTTACAAAGCACCAAGCGAGCGTGCCGTTCTAAAAGAATTGACGCACATTGATACGCACCTAAAGAGATTCATCTCTTTGTCGCCATTTTTAGTGATTAGCAGTGGCGATCAACATCATCAAATGGATTGCTCACCGCGTGGCGGAGACGCAGGTTTTGTCAAAGTTTTAGATCAGCAAACACTCCTAATTCCTGACTCGATTGGCAATAACAGGTTAGACACCCTGACAAACATCATCGCAACATCACAAGTTGGCTTGCTGTTTTTTGTTCCTGGCATTGACGAAGTTGTCCGTGTGAATGGAAGTGCTACGCTTCAAACTGACAGAGATCTTCTCAAGCACTTTGATACTTTGAAGAACAACCCCAAACTGGTTATCAAAGTGATCGTGGAAGCTGCCTATATGCATTGCCCCAAAGCAATGATGCGCTCCAAACTCTGGTCTATTGAACACCATCAAAATATTGATGCGATGCCAACGATTGGTCAAATCATCAGTGATCAAACTAAGAGTAAGAGTCCAGTGGAATCCCGTGAAGAAATGCTGAAACGCTATACACCTGATCTTTAATCTAGCCAGCCACACACCAACTGTCGTGTAAAACGACATCGGATGACCACGCCAACCCAAAAGCACGGTAGACCGGCAGAAACCAAAACTGCAGCTGTGATTTGTGCGTATAGGTGAGAATCGGCGACGAAGTTTCAATCCTTAACACTGCTACCAATATCCTAGAAGACCCCAAACTTTCTTCAAAAGTTCATAGAATCTAACAAAATCTGGCAAATGAACAATTCATATCCATCACTAACAATCACCTAAGCACTCAAGATGAACATTGAATCTATATTGATCCCTGAAAATTTATTGCTGATGTTTTCTATCTACTTAGTTGGCACAGCAAGCCCAGGACCTAGCAATATGTCAATTATGGCGTTGGCAATTCAACGTGGGCGCTCGTCAGCAATTGTGCTGGCGGCTGGGGTAATTACAGGCTCAATAATTTGGGGACTTTTGGTAGGGTTTGGTCTCGCAACAGCCTTATTGCTTTGGACAAATCTTTTGGTGATGCTTAAGATAATTGGCGGTTTGTATCTTTTGTGGCTGGCATATAGGGCTAGTCGCTCTGCATTGTCCAAAGACCAAACAGCTCACCAACTTGCCAATAGCTTTGGCAATAGCAATATTCAGTTGTTTCTAAAAGGCGTTGCGATGCACCTTACAAACCCAAAAGCAATCTTTTCGTGGGCAGCGACTATTTCAGTTGGCTTACCAAATTCCCCATCCACTTACGACATTCTCACTGGACTATTAGGTTGTTTTACCTTGGGTGTAATGGTATTTTTTGGCTACGCTGTTATCTTTTCTACAAAAATGGCTCAGTCAATCTTTATGAAAACTCGGCGTTGGTTTGATGGTGTGTTGGCTTTGATATATGGCTATGCAGGCGTTAGATTGCTTTTATTGAAAACATAGACACTCATATTTTTATTTATGTAAGCTCCACAAGCACGGCTCCAACGCTGAAATCAAACCTGACAGAACGATTTCTTAGCAGCGGGTAAAAATGGGTTGCACCCTTCAAGACCCCAAACTTTGTTCAAAAGTTCGTAGAATAGTCACTTGAGAGGTGGGAAATAAATGTCTATCAACTTTAAGATTCGTCCAATTCAGCAAAATGACTATGCTCAGTGGCTTCCACTTTGGGACGGCTATAACGCTTTCTACGGACGAAGTGGCGCAACTGCCCTCCCTGAAGAAATAACGAAGACAACTTGGGAACGCTTTTTCAATCCATCAGAACCAGTGTTCGCATTGGTAGCTGAGGATGCTAATGGTGCTCTTGTTGGATTAGTTCACTACCTATTCCACCGAAATACAACACGCATCAACGACGTGTGTTATTTGAATGATCTATTTACTGATCAGGCGCATAGAGGTCGTGGGGTAGCAAGACAACTCATACTCTCGGTTTATGACGAAGCAAAAAAAGTCAGTAGCAATCGTGTTTACTGGACAACACACACGACCAATGAGGCTGGCAGAATTCTCTATGACAAAGTCGCAAAGCATTTAGGATTCATTGTCTATTCGCAAGAAATATAGGCTTTATCTCATTAGCTGAA
>JBFZCN010000155.1:0-2728 GCA_041307985.1 Burkholderiales bacterium | reverse complement strand
CAATAGATCAAGAGCTTTTTGATAGTCAGCACGTGGCACTGTGAATGTGAAGTCAGTCTTACCATCCACAGATTGGTTTTGAATGATCATGTCCACATCAATATTGGCGTCCGCAATCGGGCCCAAGATTTGATATGCGATACCTGGTTTATCAGGTACACCCAATACGGTGATTTTTGCTTCGTCACGGGCGAAAGCAATACCCGAAATAACAGCAGCTTCCATGGTTTCTTCTTCCTCGAAAGTAATCAAAGTGCCTGAGTTCATTTCTTGCTCAAGCGACATCAATGGATCAGTTAATGATGAGAGTACGCGTGTTTTTACGCGGTATTTACCAGCAAATTCTACTGAACGAATTTGTAATACTTTTGAACCCAAGCTAGCCATTTCTAGCATTTCTTCAAAAGTGATTTTGTCTAAGCGTCTTGCGTCTTCACACACACGTGGATCAGTTGTGTATACACCATCCACATCGGTGTAGATCAAACACTCATCTGCATTCAACGCAGCAGCCACGGCCACAGCAGAAGTATCAGAACCACCACGACCCAAGGTTGTGATGTTGCCCACTTCGTCCACACCTTGGAAACCAGTGATCACCACTGCTTTACCAGCTTTGAGGTCGCCTAAAACTTTGTCGGCATCGATGCCCTGAATACGGGCTTTGGTGTATGAGGAGTCAGTTTTAATCACAACCTGCCATCCCGCATAGCTCACTGCGCCAACACCTTGAGCTTGAAGTGCTAAAGCCAATAAACCAGAACTGACTTGCTCACCTGTTGAGGCAATTTGGTCTAACTCGCGTGGATCTGGATTTGGACTGATTTCTTTAGCCAAACTCAAAAGACGATTCGTTTCACCTGACATGGCTGAAGGAACGACGACCACTTGATGTCCTGCCTTCATCCATTTGGCAACTCGTTTGGCCACGTTTTGAATGCGCTCAACAGAGCCCATCGACGTGCCACCATATTTATGAACTATTAGAGCCATGAGTTAAATCGTAAAAAGCGCACCACAGGGGGTGCGTGAAGTAGCAAAAGTGTGATTTTACACGTTTAGGGCGGGTTTAATCAGAATTTCGGCGGGAAAAGAATCAACTAATCTATTTAACTGGATTGCTGAGGAATGGGCGTAAACAGCCAGTTAACTTCTTACTCTCGTATTTCTCAATGCTTGTGACGAGCATATCCAGTTGGCACCCCTCAGGAGTACCCTTTTGAGCATTCATCAATGACTCAATTTTTTGCAAGACAAGCTTGTACTGGCGAGTTGAGGTTATTTCCTTAAGATTCATTAGCGCCCTTTTGAAAAGTTAACTGTGATTGACGGGCTCAATTGTGAACTTACCAAAAGTTATCAGCAAGATGTTTTTTTCTGAATGATTACTCATTGAGATTTCAAATCGGATTGAGTTGTGATGATAGTTTGCGGTTAATTTTGGCATTTAATTTATTTATGTCACTTCTATTTTCCTATTCTCAAAATAGGTGTAATATATACGCAAGTTGCGTATAATTTTGGGATGTATGCAACCCTGATTGAACTGCCGATTTTTAGTAAGTACCGCGAGGATTACCTTGATGACTACGAATACTGCAAGCTACAAGAACTACTCGTTAATAACCCAACATCTGGTGACTTGATTCAAGGCACCGGAGGATTACGCAAGCTACGCTATGGTGATTCAAGCAGAGGAAAAGGTAAACGTGGTGGTCTAAGAATTATTTATTACTGGTGGGTGAATGCGTATCAAATTTTTCTATTCACCATATATAACAAAAATGAAATGACAGACCTAAGTCATGATCAAAAAAAGAAGTTAAAAGAACTTCTTGAGAATGAGATTAAAGCAAGGAGCAGACATGAAAAAACGTGATTTGTTTTCAGAGTTATCAGAAGGAGTTGGCGCTCTCAAGAAAGAGAGGGCGGGGAAGCTAACGCTTAAGAAATATAAGGTGACCATCAAACCAAGTCCAAAGGTCACGGTTGATGAGCTCACCTCTCTTCGCGAAAAACTAGGTTTGTCTCGTCCAGTGTTTGCCAACTTCATTCGCACCAATCCAAGAACCGTTGAGAATTGGGAGCAAGGACGCGCTAAACCAAATGCTCAAGCTGCGTTGATCATCAAATTGGTTTCTAAATATCCTCAAACTTTTGAGATGCTGGCAAGTATTTAAGTTGCTTGCCACTCAGGACTGATTCTGGGGCCCTCTGTGGTCAGCCAGTCAGCACTGATGCCGATGCCGGCGACAGCTACTAATTCTTCACCAATGTACAGCAGTGGTACAGCACGTTGCCAAGGTGGAATAGCGGCTTCTTGGTAGAGATTTTTTAGGCTTCTTCTGGGTCTTTTTGTATCGACTTTGAACTTTTCGCCACCTTCTCTTGCCATGGTGTTGATGAGGCCTTTTTGCTTGGCTTTTTCAAAACGATCTTTGGCGATGCCTGGCTTTTTACTGTTGGCTGGAATTTTCTTAAAGGTCCACTCCCCCATCACTTCTGAATTGCTGGAGTCTTGAGTGATGGTTAAGTGACCTCGCCACAAACGAATGACTTGTTGATCATGGTCCCATTGCAATTGTGAATCAGGTCTTGTTTGCTGAAGCTCAGACCACCAAGCGGTTAATCGTTCCTCACTTGGGTAAGCCAAACCGTTTTTAGACAACCAACGTCTGAGTGCATTGGTGGCTCTTGCCTGGCTGGTTTTGTAGAGTCTGATGAGATT
>JBFZCN010000154.1:0-3438 GCA_041307985.1 Burkholderiales bacterium | reverse complement strand
CTATGTGCCATATAGCTCACTTGAGAGCATCATTGAATTAAATAAAGAAGCTTATTACTTGGCCTTACGACAAACGCAAGGCACGATCAGGATGCCCAAGCCACATTGGGAACCTTGGTTGATATTTTTCATGAAATCTCTTGCAGAACAAGTGCAACGTTTAGAGAAAAAAGTTGAGCGAGAGCATCTGATATTAGCTCCACTCCCAGGGTACTCACTCATCATCATTGAGCTTGCACGTGAGCACGGAAGAGTCACTATGGCTGATGCAATCCAAGCTACTGGGTCCAATAGAAATACCCTCAAAGAGCACATTCGCAAACTGATTCAGGATGGTAGATTGGTGAAACATGGCGAGGGACGTGGTGCTTGGTATCGTCTCAGCTAGATTCTCGATTGAATGAATGGTTGAACCAGTCGTTAAAGCGAGTTTGCGTTTATCGCCAAACTAAACAAACAAGCGTCCCAACATCCTCAAACCATCCCAAGGGTCACTTGGTAATTTTTCCAGGATTGGGCCCGCACCTTTGCGGATTTGCAATCCCTTGGATTGCTGATCAAGACCACTGGTCACCATCAATGCTTTTTGTAAACGATCAGCGCTCAATCTTTGAAGTGCTTGAGGAATCAAGCGCTCTTTATTGCCCCAAACTCGATTCATCTTCATGAGCATTTGTAAATTGTCACCGCGATCAACCGCTTGACGCAGTCGATTGAGTAATCGCACTTCTTCAGTGACTGTCCAAAGAATCAAGACCAAAGGTTCACCCTCACCTTCTAAGCCATCAACCATGCGATTAAAGCGTGCTAAATCTCCAGCTAACAATGATTCTGTCAGTTGAAAAACATCATATCTGGCAACATTCAAAACAGCGTCGCGGATGTTCTCTTCTGTGAGCGTTCCTTCGGGATACAGCAAACCCAACTTCTGAACTTCTTGATGGGCCGCAATCAAATTGCCCTCGATCTGATTAGACATGAATTGCAAAGCCCTTTGTCCGGCTTCACCAGCCTCAACTTGTTGCTTCTGCTGCTTCAAACGCTCAGCAATCCAGTTAGGTAAGTGAGTTCTATCGATGGGGTCAATGCGCACCGCAACTGCAGATTCATCTAAGGCGGTGAACCAAGCTGACTTTTGCGTCTGAAAATCCACCCTTGGTAAAAAGATACAAGTCACCGTATCAACTGGACTTTTCTCTTTTACTTGAGCATCTATTTGGGCACAAAATTGCTTGATGGAATCAGAGCCATCACGACCAGGTTTGCCTGTGGGTATGCGCAACTCAACGTAACGCTTATCCCCGAACAAAGACATGGTTTGACCTGCATTCATGAGCGCTGACCAATCAAAACCTTTTTCATGCATCATCACTTCGCGCTCAGTATGACCATGAGCAATCACCATGGCACGCAATTGGTCTTGCAATTCCATCACAAGCAAAGGCTCATCACCAGACAACACATAGAGAGGATGGGGCCCTGTTTTTTTAGCTTGTGCTAAATGTGCGCTAAAAGCATCTGCCTTTTGCATGCTCAGCGACTCTTTGGCTGTGACTCCGATGGAGTTTGTTGAGAAGGTAACTTTTTGATTGATGCCAGACGGCGCATCAATTGGGTAACAATGTCCATGCGCATATTTTTTACAAAATCAGCCACCTGTTGATCAAACGCTTGAATATTGGACTGATTGAAATCGATATCACGAGTGAGATAAATATCAGACTCAGGCATCAACTCAATGCCATTAGCGTCAAATACCCTAAAAACAATCCTAGAAATAATCCTATAAGCAGTGATTTGACCAGCAACGTTATAGGACAATACTTGACGGGCATTTTGTTCAGAAATAATTTCAAGAATTAACTCAGCATCTTTGGCAACTTTAACAATCTGAATATCGTTGACGCGGAACATCATGCCCAAGTCATCACGTAACTCTTGAGTCAAATTACCGCTGATCAGAATGTTTTTATAAGGCAAATCTACTTTGCCGCGCAAACGCCAACCACATGCACTGAGAGCGCCCATGGCCAAAATTGACAAACCACCGCCTAAGAGCTGACGGCGCTCAATTGAATAAGTGGTGGTGGTTTTTTTCATGATTGGGATATTGTGCTCTATTTCAAAATCAGTGGTTCATATTCATCATTAAATAACAATATTGACTAAGCGCCCAGGAACAACGATGACCTTTTTAGCGGGGGCACCATCCATGGCCTTGATGGCCGCATCACTCGCTAAGGCCAGTGCTTCAATACTCGCTTTATCTGCATCTGTTGGCACCAAAACTTGGCCTCTTAACTTACCATTGACCTGAATCATCAAAGTGATTTCATTTTGTACCAAGGCTGATTCATCTACCTCAGGCCATGGGGCATCCAACAAATCACCCCATTGCTGGGCATACCCAGCAGCATTCCAAAGTGTGTAAGTGATGTGCGGTACAACTGGGTATAAAACTCTTAGCAAAATGCCTAAAGTCTCGCGACGCACTTCAGGGCTGATGGTTTTAGCCTGCTCCAAGGCATTGAGCATTTTCATGGTGGCTGAAACCACGGTGTTGTATTGCTTGCGCTGGTAGTCAAAATTCGCTTGCTTGAGAACGCTGTGGATTTCAAGGCGCAAAGCCTGATCCGCTTCAGTCAAGTTTGCAGGGGGTTTGTCACTGGCCTGCCGAACCGTTGCTGCATGAGTAGCGCCATACGACCATAAACGACGCAAGAAACGAGAGGCCCCCTCAACACCAGAACTAGACCATTCCAATTGTTGCTCAGGAGGAGCAGCAAACATCGTGAACAAGCGAGCAGTATCTGCACCATACTGATCAATCAAGGATTGAGGATCAATACCGTTATTTTTACTCTTGGCCATCTTTTCAACGCCACCAATGTTCACTACTTGACCAGATGTTTTGTGTTTGGCTGATACGGGACGACCTTTGTCATCTGTTTCAACCAACACATCGTCCGGATTGATCCAAGTTTTACGACCGTTCGGCTCATCAATGTAATACGTGTCATTCAAGACCATGCCTTGAGTGAGCAAATTGCTGAATGGCTCATCGAACTTCACCAAACCTAAATCACGCATCACTTTGGTCCAGAAGCGCGCATAGAGCAAATGAAGAATCGCGTGCTCAATACCGCCAATGTATTGATCCATCGGCATCCAGTAATCATTGCGCTCATCTACCATGGTATTCGCACCTGGTGATGTATAGCGCATGAAATACCAGCTTGAATCAACAAACGTATCCATGGTGTCGGTTTCGCGACGGGCTGGCTTGCCACACTTAGGGCAAGTACACTTTAAAAAGTCTTCACGCTTATTGAGCGGGTTGCCTGATCCATCTGGAACGCAATCCTCAGGCAAAACAACCGGTAAATTTTTTTCAGGCACAGGCACTTCACCACAAGATTCACAATGAATGATTGGGAT
>JBFZCN010000153.1:0-4247 GCA_041307985.1 Burkholderiales bacterium | reverse complement strand
GTCGTTTCCAGCGTTATGGAGAAGTGAAGTTGCCTCAAGGTGGTACCTGTACGGTGATTGATGATTATGGTCATCATCCTGTGGAAATGGCAGCAACACTTTCTGCAACCAGAGGGGCTTTCCCGGGCCGTCGATTATTGCTGGCATTTCAACCACATCGTTACACCAGAACACGTGACTGCTTTGGTGATTTTGTGAGAGTTCTCCAAAGTGTGGATGCCCTGGCTTTGACAGAAGTTTATCCAGCCGGCGAGGCCCGAATTTCTGGTGCTGATGGAGAGGCCTTGATCAAAACTTTGGCAAAGGCCAAAGAAGAGGGTCGCTTATTGGATGTTGCCAATACAAAATTTGTCAAAGATGTGAATGAATTGCCAAATTTGGTGATGAGCATGGCGCGCGATGGTGATGTGATCATCACCATGGGTGCAGGATCAATCTCTGCGATTCCAGGAAAGATAGTGGGGGCCTCAAATGCCTGATCTCATGAATAGCTGGAGCGCAGAAGTACAAAAAGATTTGTCACAGCTCAACGTTGCGGCATTGGGCAAGGTCGGCGTATTGCTTGGTGGTAAATCAGGCGAGAGAGATATTTCTTTGATGTCCGGCAAAGGTGTTTTGGATGCTTTGATTACAAAGGGCGTGAGTGCTAATGCCTTTGATCCAGGCCAACAAACCATCACAGAATTAGCTGCGCAGAAATTTGATCGAGTCTTCATTGCTCTGCATGGTCGTTATGGCGAAGACGGCACGATGCAAGGTCTGTTGGAGCAAATGAATTTGCCCTATACGGGCAGCGGTGTTTTGGCTTCAGCTTTGGCGATTGATAAACAGGCCACCAAGCGATTGTGGTCCAGCTTTGATTTGGCCACTCCTCGATTTTCAATGTTAAGTGCTGAAAGTAATTGGCAAAAAATTACCCAAGAGCTTGGATTGCCCATCATTGTTAAGCCTGCCAGAGAAGGCTCATCACTTGGTTTGAGCAAAGTAACGAAGCTTGAAGATTTGCCAGCAGCGTATGCATTGGCAGCGAAGTTGGATCGTGATGTGATGGCAGAGCAGTGCATCATCGGTGAAGAGTTAACTTGTCCAATCGTCGGTGATGGTGAGAATGCGCAAGCCTTGCCGGTCATCAGAATTGTGGCCCCAGACTCTAATTACGATTATCACAATAAATATTTTTCAGACGACACCAAATACTTGTGCCCAACCGGCTTGGATTTGGCGCTTGAGGCAAAAGTTCAAAAGCTTGCCTTGAGTGCTTATCGTGCTTTGGGTTGTAAAGGCTGGGGTCGCGCGGATGTGATGATTGATCAAAAGACCAATCAACCTTATTTATTAGAAATGAATACAGCGCCTGGTATGACGGGGCATTCATTGGTGCCAATGGCCGCAAAAGCAGCGGGTGTTGAGTACGCTGATTTGGTGTTGTGGCTATTAAGTAAGGCAGGTGTTCATTCATGAAATTCTTGCGCGCCATCTTCGGTTTTTTAGGTTCTGTGAGTGCCATTGTGTTTGGCCCGATCTGGAATCACGCCAAGATGATGCGCGCCATGGCTAATTTGATGATGTTGATTGCTTTATTGGTGACATGCGGCTGGCTACTATTTTGGTTGGGTCAAAAACCAGTATTCACTTTGAATCACTTAACGGTTGAGTCACTTGATGGTCGTGAACTCAAGCATGTGAATTTGCCAACAATTAAAAGCCGCGCTTTAGATCAAGTGAAGGGAAATTTTTTCACGATTCGCTTGGATCAAGCTAGGCAAGCCTTTGAAACGATGCCGTGGGTCCGTCGAGCCAGTGTGCGTCGTGAATGGCCGAATGGAATTGTGGTGGCGATTGAAGAACATCAAGCTTTAGGAGTGTGGGTTGGTGGCGACACACCCAAGTTAATGAACACCTATGGCGAAGTCTTTGTGGCCAATATGGCTGAAGCAGAAGATAGCGCGTCATTGTTGAGGTTCAGTGGCCCTGAAGGCAGCAATAAGGATGTCTTTAGAAAATATCAGCAATTGAATTTTTGGTTTGAACCGTGGCAAGCCAGTGTGAAAAATCTTGAGCTTTCCTCTCGTTATGCCTGGAGAGCCAAATTGAGTAATAACTTGAACATTGAGTTGGGTCGAGAGCTGGATGAGCGTGATTCAAAACAAATTCAGTTAAGTGTTGAGCGTTTGATTAAGAGTTGGCCGCAGGTTGAAGAGAAATGGGGCCAACGAGTGGATTCAATTGACCTTCGTTATGCCAATGGCTATGCCATCAATATAGGAAAAAAACTGTGAGCGTTATCAGTAAAGACACAAAAGATTTAATTGTTGGCTTGGATATTGGTACATCCAAAGTGGTTGCTTTGGTGGCCGAATTAAATTCTGATGGCCAATTCAATGTCGTGGGCCTTGGCCAAGTGAGTTCTAAGGGATTGAAAAAAGGCGTGGTTGTCAATATTGAGGCCACTGTTCAATCTATTCAAAAAGCCCTTGAAGAAGCTGAAGTGATGGCTGATCGTCGCATTGCGCAAGTATTCACCGGTATCGCTGGAAACCATATCCATAGTTTTAATTCGACTGGGATGGTGGCCATCCGTGACAAAGAAGTGTCTGCGGGTGATGTTGAGCGAGTGATTGAAACAGCTAAAGCGATCAATATTCCAACGGATCAGCAAATCCTTCACATCCTCACTCAAGAATTCATCATTGATGGACAAGAAGATGTGCGCGAACCAATTGGCATGAGCGGTATTCGTCTAGAGGTCAAAGTGCACATTGTGACTGGTGCTGTCAGCGCTGCGCAAAACATTGTGAAGTGCGTGCGTCGTTGTGGCCTAGAAGTGAATGATCTGATTTTGCAACCCTTGGCTTCAAGTGTTGCGGTCTTGACTGATGACGAAAAAGAATTGGGCGTTGTGTTGGTGGACATCGGTGGTGGCACAACTGACATTGCCATTTTCAGCCAGGGCGCTATTCGTCACACCGCAGTGATTCCAATTGCTGGCGATCAAATCACCAATGACATTGCCATGGCTTTACGCACGCCAACCATCGATGCAGAGGATCTCAAAATTCACTTTGGTATTGCCCGTCAAAGTCTGGCCAATCCTAGTGAAACCATTGAGGTTCCCGGTGTTGGTGATCGCGAAGCCCGATCTATGTCACGACAAGCTTTGGCCGCTGTGATCGAGCCACGTGTTGAAGAGTTATTAAGTTTGGTTCGTCAAGTGGTGCGCGAATCAGGCATGGAAGATTTGGTTTCCTCGGGCGTTGTTTTAACTGGAGGCACGGCCTTGATGCCAGGAATTGTCGAACTAGCAGAGGAAGTTTTTGCCAAGCCAGCGCGTGTTGGCTTCCCTGAGTACAAAGGGCATTTGAGTGAAATTTTAAGAAGCCCAAGATATTCAACAGGTTTAGGTTTGTTGATGGAGGGTCGTGTGCAGTTGGTGCGCGGGCGCCGCATGTCTCAATCTGGAGCATTGCAAAACGTTGTGGCACGCATGCGCGAATGGTTCATGGGAAATTTTTAAGGATTAAAAAGTATTAAAAGAATTTTTAGTTTTATTTTTGTCGTCGTCAACCGTAGTAATAAGGAGGTAGTATGGAATTTGAAATGTTAGATGCAGAACCGGCGGGTAAGACCATCATTAAAGTGGTCGGCGTGGGCGGTGCAGGCGGTAACGCTGTGCAGCACATGATTCGTCGCGGTGTACAAGGTGTTGAGTTCATTTGCATGAACACAGATGCAGGTGCACTTCAACGTTCTAAAGCAAGCGTCAATATTCAGTTAGGTGCATCAGGTTTGGGTGCTGGTGCCAAACCTGAAGTGGGTGCATCTTCTGCGATTGAAGCTAAGGCACGCATTGCTGATGCATTGCAAGGTGCGCACATGGTCTTTATCACAGCCGGTATGGGCGGTGGTACAGGCACAGGGGCTGGTCCAGTGGTCGCTCAAGTAGCCAAAGAAATGGGTATCTTGACTGTTGGTGTGATCAGCAAGCCATTTGATTTTGAAGGTGCTAAGCGTGGCAAAGTGGCTGAAGCAGGCGCTCATGAAATTGAAAATTATGTGGACTCATTAATTGTTGTTCTTAATGAAAAACTATTTGAAGTCATGGGTGAAGATGCTGAGATGGACAAGGCCTTCGGTTGTGCAGATGATGTATTGCACAACGCTGTTGCTGGTATCGCTGAAATCATCAACGAGCAAGGCTTGATCAACGTTGACTTTGAAGACGTTAAAACAGTGATGAGTGAGCAAGG
>JBFZCN010000152.1:0-3153 GCA_041307985.1 Burkholderiales bacterium | reverse complement strand
TATTTACTCTTTTGCCTGAGCTTCACTGCTTGATATCCAGCCTTCTCTTCGGCTGCTGTGCGTATTTTTCGAATCAGTTCGCTGACTGCACTGCGCTTTACCAAGCTGGGAGACATGGCTAAGAAATAGGTTTCATCACCCAAGGCTATAAAGTTCAGCCCATATTCAATGGCAACACTTTTAAGACCCACCCCCACATCAGCAGTGCCAGCCAAAATCGCTGTCGCAATCGCCGAGTGAGTGAACTCTTCGCGTTGGTAGCCTTTGATTTTTTGAGCTGGGAGGCCTTGGGCATCCAAAAGCTTATCCAACATCAATCGAGTGCCGGCACCTCGCTGACGATTGATAAATCGAATCTCAGGTCTAGCCAAATCTTTTAGCTGCTTAATGCCCATCGGATTACCTTTAGCCACAATCAAACCTTGACTGCGCCTCATGACTGGGTAAGCCTGAATACCCTGGGCGGATAAACGCTGCCGAACGGCAGTAATACTGTCATCATCCGGCACATGAAATCCAGCCAAATCAGCATCACCAGACAACAATCGCTCTAAAGCTTGACCGGAGCCCATGGTTCGAAGCTCAAACGCATTAACACCTTGTATAGAGTCCTCCAGTATGGGGTCGTTACTGGCACAAAATAGCCATTTTTTATGATCATCACTATTTAAATTTTCTAAGTGAAGCTGCAATCTTTTTTCTTGCTCTTTGCTCACCTCAGAGAACTCTTTATCAACTTCATCAACAATGGCTAACAAGGTTTTGGCAGCCTCAGTCAAGGTGGAACCATGCCCCTTCACACTCATCAAAAGACGGCAATCTAGCTCCTTTTCAGCCGCTTTCAAGCGATTCCAAAGGGTTCGATAAGACATGTCCATGATTTCGGCGGCAGACTGCAAGGAACGTCCATCCTGAACCCCTCTTAGCAATCCAGCCACCCAACTCAGGTCTACCGGTTCAGTGTGAACTTTCTGTTTTTTATGAATAAAAACACTGGGTTTAATCTTAATTTGCATATGAAATTAATTACATATTGATATTGTTTAAATGTTTGTTGATGATATAGCCATATTTACAAAGGAGACAAGATGAACAAACGTTATATTTTGAAAATGAGTGCTTTGGCAGTATTGGCTTTTTCCACCATTGGTCTAAGCCATGCTCAAAAGAGCATTGTGGTGTCATCAACGACATCAACCGAGCAATCAGGACTTTTTAAGCACCTGCTTCCTGTCTTTGAGAAAAAAACAGGCATTCAAGTGAAGGTAGTTGCTGTAGGTACTGGTCAGGCGCTAGACATTGGTCGTCGCGGGGATGCCGATGTGGTTTTTGTGCATGACAAGGTTGCTGAAGAGAAGTTTGTAAAAGAAGGTTTTGCTGAAAAACGTATTGAAGTCATGTACAACGATTTCGTTTTAATCGGTCCTAAAGCAGACCCAGCAAAGGCTAAAGGCAAGGACATACAAGCAGCTCTTCAAAAAATTTCTACCGCCAAATCCACCTTCATTTCTCGTGGCGATAAAAGTGGCACTCATGCCGCAGAACTTCGTTATTGGAAAGCAGCTGGCATTCAAGTTTCAGCTGCTCAGCCTTGGTATAAAGAAACAGGTTCAGGCATGGGCCCCGCTTTGAATACAGCCTCAGGCATGAATGGCTACATCCTAACGGATCGCGCTACATGGCTTACCTTTAAAAACAGAGGTGATTTAGCCATTTTGGTTGAAGGTGATCCAAAGCTTTTCAATCAATATGGTGTGATGCTAGTTAACCCAAAGAAGCATCCTCAGGTTAAAAAGGCTGAGGGTCAAGCATTCATTGACTGGATCATCTCTAATGAAGGTCAGCAAACCATTGCTGGCTATAAAGTTGAAGGTCAACAAAGCTTTTTCCCTAACGCAAAGAAATAAATACTATTAGAAGTAATTAATAGAATCTATTAAATGATCTTTTGCAATCGACCTCGTTTCAACACGAGGTCGAAAAAACCATTAAGCTATCGCGATGTTCTCAGCTATTAGCGATGCATTTACCCTTTTAGAAACATTCGATGCCAATTTATTTGGCATTGTTTTGGTTTCTTTGCAAGTCAGTATCACAGCCCTCTTGATTGGTTGTTTACTGGGCATGCCACTGGGCGCATTTATTGCAATTCAAAATTTTCCAGGCAGACAAGGTGTTGTTGTCATATTAAACAGCCTCATGGGCGTCCCCACAGTGATAGTCGGAGTTGTTATTTACATCCTTCTATCCAGAACGGGTCCAATGGGAGATTTGAATTGGCTGTTTACTTCTAAAGGCATGATTTTGGCCCAGTCCGTTTTGACTACGCCACTCATTGCAGCATTGACTCGACAAATCATTGAAGATGGCTGGCGAATTCATGGTGAAACCATGTCAGCTTTACGACTACCTATTGCTGCAAAGCTCAAGTGGCTTGTATGGGATTGTCGCTTTTCTCTATCAATTGCCCTACTGGCTGGTTTTGCCAGAGCTATTTCTGAAGTAGGAGCTGTCATGATTGTTGGCGGCAACATTGATGGAGTAACACGCACCATGACCACTGCGATTGCCTTAGAAACCAGTAAAGGCGATCTTCCTCTAGCGCTTGCTTTGGGTTTGGTTTTATTGGGTGCAGTACTGATTGCTAATCTGATGACATCCGTCATCAAATCTTTTGCTGAGCGTCGCTATGGATAAAGACTTGATGATTGACTTAAACAATATTGTGATTCATCGAGATGAACGCAAGATTCTTTCTATTTCTGGCCAAATTCCAAGACAAGGTATCACAGCAGTGATTGGCCCAAATGGCTCAGGTAAAACCACCCTGCTCAAACTATTGCATGGTGCCATTGAGGCAGATTCAGGCACTTACAAGCCCGGCTCAGCCGATCTTGAGTCTGCATTGGTTCTTCATCACACTCCTCTCATCAAGGCGAGTGTTAGAACTAATATGGCCATTGTTAAAGATAGCTTGGGTAAACACAAGGTCACAGAAAATGATATTGACCAAGCCCTAACTTCTGTAGGACTGACCCATCTTAAAAACCAATCCGCGTTGAAGTTATCTGCAGGTGAAAGACAACGCTTGAGTTTGGCCAGAGCCAAGTGTCAACGCCCGAAGATGATTCTTTTAGACGAACCTACAGCCAA
>JBFZCN010000151.1:0-2903 GCA_041307985.1 Burkholderiales bacterium | reverse complement strand
ACCAGAAGTTGAAACAGAAGTGACTCATGACATGGTTGCTCAGACATTGGCTGAGTTAGAGGCTGAACCTCATCAATCTGAATCAGAAATAAAAGAAGCTCAAGCTGATGAAGATCTGATGCCAGGTTTGCAGTTTTCCAGTGTGGATGAGCTGCCATTAAGTTTGCGCGATGAAGTTTGGTCTGACCTTGATGATGTCGATGAAGAAGGTTTTGACGAAGATACCGTTAAATTACACAAGGTATTGGCTGATGCGGGCATGGGCTCTCGTCGTGACATGGAAGATTTGATCATTCAGGGCCGAGTTTCTGTGAACGGTATGCCTGCTCACATTGGCCAACGTGTTGGACCAACGGATCAAGTCAAAATAAATGGCAAGATGGTTCACCGCAAGATTCAAACCAAGCCGCCGCGCGTGATTCTTTATCACAAGCCAGCAGGTGAAATTGTCAGTCAATCAGACCCAGAAGGTCGTCCAACCGTATTTGATCGATTGCCAAAAGCCAAGCAAGGCCGTTGGATCGCAGTGGGTCGTTTGGACTTTAATACCGAAGGTTTATTGTTATTCACAACCTCTGGTGAGTTAGCCAATCGCTTGATGCACCCTCGTTATGGTGTTGAGCGTGAATACGCGGCACGCATTTTGGGTGACTTGGAGCCTGAACAAGAAAAACTCTTAAAAACAGGTATTAATTTAGATGATGGCGTTGCTAAATTCTTGCGCTTGGTCAGTGGTGGCGGAGAGGGAGCTAATCGTTGGTACCACGTGGCTTTGACAGAAGGTCGTAACCGTGAGGTGCGCCGTATGTTTGAGGCAGTTGGTCACATTGTGTCTCGTTTGATTCGAACCCGTTATGGCTTATTTGTTTTACCGCCAAGATTGCGTCGCGGTCGCTGGGAAGAGGTCCCATCAGATCAAATTGTGCAGCTCATGAAAGTGGCTGGCTTGAAAGTTCCTCAGGGCATGGGTGAAAAACCTCGTCGTGACCCACGCGAAGGCGGTAATCGCATTCAGCGTGAACACAGCGGCGGTCAACCTGATCCAATGCAAACTTCTGTTTCTTATTGGGGCTCTAAGGATGCTTTAAGACAAGCCTCAAATACCAATCGATTCGCTCAAGGTCATGCAGATGATCGTGGTGGTAGATATAAAGGCAGCAGCAATGGTGGTGGAAGGGGTAAGCCGGGTTCTGGAGGCAAGCCTGGCCAAGGAAAACCAGGGCAAGCGGGTCGCTCTGGTGGTTTTGGGCAGCGGCGTGATGAGGACAGTCAAGCTGGCGTGCACCACGGTAGTGCATTTGGTAGTGGTGCCGATAAACCTCGTTCAGGTCAAAAATACGCTAAAAAAGGTCCTGGTCAGGGTGGTGCTCGTTCAGGACAGGGTCAAAATCGCTCCCCAGGAGGTAAACCTGGGGGTAAATTTGGTAAGAAATTCTCAAAACCCAGTTAAATTGTAAGAAAAGCTAGGGGATATCCCTTGGCAGTACTGGCAAGTTCTTATATAATTCTTGCGTTGAGTAGTTCCGGCTAAAGTTGCGTTCAACGTAGGTCGGGCATGTTCTTTTTGTTTAGGAATATGGGCTATATGCCCATTTTTTTTTGGTGAAAGAAAACGTAATAGTCGATGGCGAACGAACAAGTTTTGATTGCTGATGCTCTAAAGAGCCTGGGCTACCTACTCGTTGATGTCGAACGAGAAGGTCGTGGCTTGTTGCGTGTCACTATTGAAAACGTTGATTATGAGCGCTCAATCGATATTACTGATTGTGAAAAAGTGAGTCGTCATCTGAATTACAGCTTGCCTGTAGATAACGTTAACTATGAGCGATTAGAAGTTTCTTCACCAGGCTTGGATCGACCTGTAAAGACAGTTGCTGACCACATTCGATTTATGGGTTTGGAAGCAAATATCAAATTACGCGTTGCACATGCTGGCCGAAAGAATTATGTAGGTGTTTTGCAGGGCTTGATCAGTGGTGACGCTGATTCTGTTGATGCCAAGTTGGGTCTGTTAATTAAAAATACAGATAGCAGCGAGGCAATGTTTGAATTTACTCTGGCCGAGGTTGAAAAAACTCGGTTGGTTCCCGTAGTTGATTTCAAAGGAAGAAAATCATGAGTCGTGAAGTCCTCATGCTAGCTGACGCTTTAGCACGCGAGAAAAACGTTGAACGAGATATCGTATTCGAAGCCCTTGAGATGGCCTTGGCCTCTGCAAGTAAGAAACGTTTCGATGAAGACGTGGATATTCGCGTTGCCATTGATCGTAACACTGGCGAATATGAAACTTATCGTCGTTGGTTAGTGGTGCCAGATGAAGCTGGTTTGCAAGAGCCAGACAAAGAGATTCTTTCATTTGAAGCTCAAGAACAAATTGCAGATATTGAAATCGGTGATTTCATTGAAGAGCAAGTTGAATCAGTTGCCTTTGGCCGTATTGGTGCTCAAACTGCCAAGCAAGTGATTTTGCAGCGCATTCGTGATGCTGAGCGTGAGCAGATCTTGAATGACTATTTAGAGCGTGGCGAAAACGTCATGACCGGCACTGTGAAGCGTGCTGATAAAAATGGTTTGATCATTGAATCTGGTCGCGTTGAAGCATTGTTGCGTCGCGATCAAATGATTCCAAAAGAAAACTTGCGCAGCGGTGATCGTGTGCGCGGCTTTATTCTAAAAGTTGATCGTGAAGCCCGCGGCCCACAGATTGAGTTATCAAGAACAGCCCCAGATTTTTTGATCAAATTGTTTGAGAATGAAGTTCCTGAAATGGAACAAGGTCTCTTGGAGATCAAGGGCGCCGCCCGAGATCCTGGGATTCGTGCAAAGATTGCTGTGGTTGCACACGACAAGCGCATTGACCCAATTGGTACATGCGTGGGCGTTCGTGGCACACGTGTGACAGC
>JBFZCN010000150.1:0-4445 GCA_041307985.1 Burkholderiales bacterium | reverse complement strand
GAACTCCAGGGGATCGGAGTAGTCAGAGTCATCCAAATTATCTTTGTTGCCACCCCTGAGCGATGAGAACAGGCTGATCCAGGTATTTTGAGTTTTTTGACGCCTGAACCAGTCCAAGGTCGTATTTTGAAGAATTCGAGTGAAAATCAGGGGTAGCTCTGCAGCCTCACGGTCACCATACTTCTCGGCCAGTTTCATCATGCTGTCTTGCACGATGTCCAGGGCCGCTTCTTCGTCCCGTGTTGAAAACACGGTACGTTTGAAGGATTTCGCCTCGACTCCTTTGAGGAAGTCAGACAGTTCTTTTGCAGAAGCCATAGGCTCTATTAAACAACGCTTCACAAACCCACCCCTAATAAGGAGTTATAGGCTAAAATCCTTGGTTCGACTTGCCGGACCTTTCATAAGATGGTTTTTTCCCGGATTTAAGCGACCGCCACTCGAACCCGAGCCATAAGCACGGAGCCAGAGTAGCCCAAACAATTTTTTGCCGAAAATTGCAAAGGACTATAGAAAATGAATGCAAATAACACCAGCGCGGAACTTTTGAACCCTGCTAGCAACAAACAAAACCAAGACGGCCCTGAAATGATTGGCGCTGAGATTTTGGTGAAAGCCCTTCATGCTGAAGGTGTGGAATATGTCTGGGGTTACCCAGGCGGTTCAGTTTTATTTATCTACGACGAAATCTTCAAACAAGATAAGTTTGAACATATCTTGGTGCGTCATGAGCAAGCAGCCGTTCACGCTGCTGATGGTTATGCGCGCGCCACAGGTAATGTCGGCGTTGCATTGGTGACCTCAGGTCCTGGTGTGACCAATGCTGTGACAGGCATTGCAACTGCCTATATGGATTCAATCCCAATGGTGATCATCACTGGTAACGTGCCTACGGCTGCTATCGGTGAAGACGCGTTCCAAGAATGCGACACCGTTGGTATCACTCGTCCAATCGTTAAACATAATTTCTTGGTCAAAGATCCTGCAGATCTTGCCTTGACCTTGAAAAAAGCTTTTCACATTGCCAGAACTGGTCGCCCAGGTCCGGTGGTGGTGGATATTCCTAAAGACGTGTCTTTCCAAAAAGCACGCTTTAACTATCCAGATGAATTGATCATGCGTTCGTACAACCCTGTGAACAAAGGTCACAGTGGTCAGATTCGCAAAGCCATTAGTTTGTTGCTTGAAGCTGAGCGTCCATACATCTACACCGGTGGTGGCGTGATTCTTTCAGATGCAGCGCCTGAGTTAAAGCAGTTTGCTGACTTGCTGAACTATCCGGTGACCAATACTTTGATGGGCTTGGGTGGATTCCCTGGTACAGACCCACGTTTCTTGGGTATGTTGGGTATGCACGGTACGTATGAAGCCAATATGACGATGCAGCATTGCGATGTGTTGATCGCAATCGGCGCTCGTTTTGATGACCGCGTGATTGGTAACCCTGCGCACTTTTGCAGTGTGCCTAGAAAAATCATCCACATCGATATCGACCCTTCAGTGATTTCAAAGCGCGTGAAAGTGGATGTGCCTATTGTTGGCGATCTCAAAGAAGTATTGGTTGAGATGTCTGCCATAATCAAGGCCTCTGGTCCGCTCAAAAATAAAGCCAAGCTAGATGCTTGGTGGTCGCAAATCAATGAGTGGCGTAAAAAAGATTGCTTGAGCTTTGACCGTGATTCTGAAATTGTTAAACCACAGTATGTGGTTGAAAAAATTTGGGAACTCACCAAAGGCGATGCATTCATTTGTTCAGACGTTGGTCAGCATCAAATGTGGGCTGCTCAATTTTATAAATTTGATAAACCACGTCGTTGGATCAACTCTGGTGGTCTTGGCACCATGGGAGTTGGCTTGCCATACGCCATGGGTATCAAAAAAGCATTCCCTGATAATGAAGTGATCACCATCACTGGTGAAGGTTCTATTCAGATGTGTATTCAAGAGTTATCAACTTGCAAGCAATACGACACACCGATCAAGATTGTTTCTTTGAACAATCGTTATTTGGGTATGGTTCGTCAATGGCAAGAATTAACTTATAACAAGCGTTACTCAAGTTCGTACATGGATTCATTGCCTGACTTTGTGAAGTTGGCTGAGTCTTATGGTCACGTGGGTATGCTCATTGAGAAGAAGTCTGATGTTGAACCGGCACTTCGTGAAGCATTCAAAATGAAAGATCGAACTGTGTTCATGGATTTCCAAACAGACCCAACAGAAAACGTTTGGCCGATGGTTCAAGCTGGTAAAGGCATCACTGAAATGCTTTTAGGAAGCGAGGAACTCTGATGCGCCACATTATTTCTATTCTTCTAGAGAATGAGCCAGGAGCGTTATCGCGCGTGGTGGGTTTGTTTTCGGCTCGCGGATATAACATTGAAACATTGACAGTGGCCCCTACAGAAGACCCATCTTTGTCACGCATGACGATTGTGACAGTGGGTTCTGAAGACGTCATTGAGCAAATTACCAAGCACTTGAATCGCCTTGTCGTAGTGGTGACGGAGATTGATTTGTCTGATGGTCCTCACATAGAGCGCGAGCTCATGTTGATCAAGGTCAGAGCGGTTGGTAAGGAGCGCGAAGAGATGAAACGCATTACGGACATTTTCCGCGGTCGTATCATTGATGTCAGCGATAAGTCTTACACCATCGAGCTGACTGGAGACAGCAGTAAATTAGATGCATTCATTGAGGCCACAGACCGCAGTGCCATTTTGGAAACAGTCCGAACTGGTTGCTCTGGCGTTGGTCGCGGTGAGCGTATCTTGAAGGTATAACTTTTTAACAAACAAACAACTGAAATTACATAGGAAATAGCATGAAAGTTTTTTACGATAAAGACGCAGACTTATCTTTGATCAAAGGTAAGCAAGTAACAATCATTGGTTACGGTTCACAGGGTCATGCCCACGCACAGAACTTGAATGATTCTGGTGTGAAAGTAACTGTTGGTTTACGCAAAGGTGGCGCTTCTTGGAGCAAAGCTGCAAACGCAGGTTTGCAAGTTAAAGAAGTGGCTGAAGCCGTTAAAGGCGCAGACGTTGTGATGATGTTGTTGCCGGACGAGCAAATCGCTGAGGTATATAACAAAGAAGTTGCTCCAAATATCAAGGCAGGCGCTGCGTTGGCATTTGCACACGGCTTTAACGTTCACTACGGTCAAGTGATTCCTCGTGCAGACGTGGATGTGATCATGATTGCCCCTAAGGCACCAGGTCACACTGTTCGCGGCACATATTCACAAGGTGGTGGCGTTCCTCATTTGATCGCTGTTCATCAAAACACCACTGGTTCTGCACGTGATGTTGCTTTGTCATATGCAACAGCCAACGGCGGCGGTCGTGCCGGCATCATCGAAACAAACTTCCGTGAAGAAACTGAAACTGACTTGTTCGGTGAGCAGGCTGTTCTTTGTGGTGGCGCAGTTGAATTGATCAAGGCTGGTTTTGAAACTTTGGTTGAAGCTGGTTATGCCCCAGAAATGGCTTACTTCGAGTGCTTGCACGAGTTGAAGTTGATCGTTGACTTGATCTACGAAGGCGGTATTGCCAACATGAACTACTCAATCTCAAACAACGCTGAGTACGGTGAGTATGTGACTGGCCCACGCATTGTGACTGAAGATACGAAGAATGCAATGCGTCAGTGTTTGAAAGATATTCAAACTGGTGAATATGCAAAGAGCTTCATCTTGGAAAACAAAGCAGGCGCACCTACATTGATTTCTCGTCGTCGCTTGAACTCTGAGCATGACATCGAAGTAGTTGGCGCTAAGTTGCGCGCGATGATGCCTTGGATTGCTAAGAACAAACTAGTTGATCAAAGCAAGAACTAAGTAAAACCAAGACTAGTCGTTAAATAATAAAAAGATCCAGAAAGAGAAACCACATGGCAGTACATTACCCGCATCCAATCATCGCAAAAGAGGGTTGGCCACACGTGGCCATCGCGGGTTTTGTTTTGTTCATGATTCATTCCACCGCAGGGTGGGCATGGTCTTGGCCTTTCTGGATTATTTTTATTTTTGTGGTTCAGTTTTTCAGAGACCCAGGTCGTTTGATTCCTTTGATCAAAGATGCAGTTCTATCGCCTGCCGATGGTCGAGTCATCATTGTTGAAAAAGGATTTGATCCATATGCTAATCGTGAAGCACTCAAGATCAGTGTTTTCATGAACGTCTTTAATGTGCATTCCAATCGTTCGTCTGTGAATGGCACGATCAAACGCATTGAGTATTTCCCAGGTAAGTTTGTGAATGCTGATTTAGACAAAGCATCCACAGAAAATGAACGCAATGCTGTGGTGATTGATGCAAATGGTCAAACCATCACATTGGTTCAAGTGGCAGGCTTGATTGCCCGCAGAATTCTTTGCTACGCTCATTTAGGCGATAAGCTTAAAAAGGGCGAGCGTTATGGTTTTATCCGTTTTGGCTCAAG
>JBFZCN010000149.1:0-2792 GCA_041307985.1 Burkholderiales bacterium | reverse complement strand
CACTTAAGTCAAAAAAAACACGGACTTAGTAAAGAAAAAAGCTGTGCGTAAACTCTGTTTAGAATTGTGGAACAAGTTGAACAACTTTTAATTATTTTAAAAATAATACGGTTGTTCTACGTTCATACAAAAAGTGTTCACAAGGTGTATGCCCTTGTTATCCACAGGAAAAAAAAACAATAAATTTTTGTTACAAGATGTAAGGAAGATCAAAAAACAACATCAAAATACTATTTACCAATACAAAAGTTAGAGAAAATTTTTCCCAAAAGATCATCTGCTGTCATGTTTCCCACAATAGAACCGAGCGCATCATGAGCGAGACGTAATTCTTCTGCAAAAAGATCCAAGATACGATCATCTTGGCTAGCATGCGATTGCGCTATTGTGAGATGTCTTAAGGCGGCCTCTAGTGCATCAATATGCCGTTGTCTTGCTAACCAAGGTGTTTCCTGACCAGGTTGCCATCCTGCTAACTCAAGAAGTCGAGTCGTTAAGACATCAAGACCAAGACCCGTTTTTGCAGAAATAAAAAGAGACTCTGATTGGGAGAGAGGAGGCGTTTTTAAAAGATCTGCTTTATTAAGAACAGTTAAAAGAACACTTTTTGGTGAACGATGGTGAGCAATTTTTTCATCAAGTACAAGGTCATGAGAACGTGCATCTTTTAAATTAAGGACAACATCAGCCTTTGCTATTTCAGACCAACTTCGCTCGATACCCATTGATTCAATTTTGTCATTGGTATCTCTGAGACCCGCGGTATCAACGATCGTAATAGGCACGCCTTTGATATGGATAAGTTGGGAAACTTTATCGCGTGTCGTGCCCGCAATGTCCGTGACAATGGCAAGATCTTCACCAGCAAGGGCGTTTAATAAGCTTGATTTACCTACGTTTGGTTCACCTGCTAAAACAACATGGAGTCCTTCTCTAAGAACCATTCCCTGTTTGGATTGCGCAAGAACGACGTGTAGTTGTTGTTGAATATTGACCAAGCGCTCCTTGGCCTGAAATTTTTCTAAAAACTCAATTTCTTCTTCTGGAAAATCCAGCGTGGCTTCCACTAATAAGCGTAATTGAACAATCGAATCAACAAGAGCATTCACCTGATTTGAAAAAACACCAGAGAAAGATGCCATTGCTGCACGAGCCGCCGCTTCTGATGAAGCATCTATCAAATCAGCAATGGCTTCAGCTTGTGCAAGATCAATTTTATTATTTAAAAAAGCACGTAATGTAAATTCTCCAGGCGCTGCCATACGAAGACCGAAACTTGTCCCGACATGCAGACATTGCTTCAGCAATGATTGCATGACAGCGGGGCCGCCATGACCTTGCAACTCAAGAACATCTTCTCCGGTATAGGAGTGGGGAGAAGAAAAATAAAGTGCAATGCCTTGATCAAGAGCCATTCCATCATGATCATGAAATACACAATAATGTGCATGTCTTGGTGTTAAATGCAATCCAAGCAAAGCAAAAATAAAAGGCCCCAACTGGGGGCCCGAGACTCGAATAATGCCAATGCCGCCCCGTCCTGGGGCGGTAGCAATAGCAACGATAGGTGCGTTATTTTGCATGGTGTTTGCGCGAACATCACACAAGATTATTAACAGTAAACATTAGCGGTGAGTTGCCGCCGCAATGGCAGCAATTTGACGCATCACATACCATTGTTGAGCAATTGATAAGATGTTGTTGACACACCAGTACAGAACAAGTCCTGAGGGGAAAAAGAACATCATCGCACCAAACACCAAAGGCATGAACATCATGATCTTGGCTTGCAAGGGATCAGGTGGTGTTGGATTGAGTCGCATTTGTATAAACATCGTACCCATCATCACAACAGGTAAGATGAAATAAGGATCTTGTACGGCCAAATCTTTAATCCACCAGATCCAAGGGGCTCCACGTAATTCAACGCTTGAGCCCAGTACATAATAGAGAGAAATAAAAACTGGAATTTGAATCAAAATAGGTAAACACCCACCGAGCGGATTGATTTTCTCAGTCCGATACATTTCCATCATGGCAGTGTTAAGTTTTTGACGATCATCGCCAAACTTTTCTTTCAAGGCTTGCAACCTTGGCGCAACCAATTTCATTTTTGCCATGGAGCGATAGCTCGCGGCAGAAAGCGGATAAAAAGCGGCTTTGATCAATATCGTTAATACGACGATTGTCCAACCCCAATTGCCAAGAATTGTATAAAGCCAAGTCATTAAGGCAAACAAAGGTTTTGCGATAATAGTAAGCAAGCCATAATCGACAACAAGGTCAAGACCCGGGGCCACTTTTTCTAGCCCTTCCTGATCTTGAGGGCCGACCCAAAGCTTGGCGGGAATATTGAGTTGGCTGCCTGGTGCAATGGTGCCGACAGGCTCAATACTACGAATAGCGAAAAGATTTTTTTGCAGCTCAGTCATTTCGTAACTGCGGTTTTTTCCTTGTGGAGGAACCCAGGCCGTGACGAAATAATGCTGAACCATCGCAAACCAGCCATTATCAGCATCTTTGATATAGGTCGCCTTACGTTTTTCAATTTCGGAGAAGGAAACCTTTTGAAACTTCTCTTGCTCTGAATAAATAGCAGGGCCCGTGAAACTGACTGGGCCAGACATGAAACTCGGCGTGGAGTTTTCGCTGGCAGGGTCTTTGCTGTCGCGCGTTATTTGGAGGTAGACAGAGGGAGAAATAGGTTGAGCTGTCGTGTTTTCGATTTGATGATCAACAAGGATTTCGTAACTTCCCCGCTTGAGTGTGAACGTTTTAGTGAGTTTTACACC
>JBFZCN010000148.1:0-9371 GCA_041307985.1 Burkholderiales bacterium | reverse complement strand
AGCGATTGTGATTGTTTTTCAAATCAGTGTAGCCACTCAAATAATGAATCAAGCCTTTTTGATTCAAGTTATTCGTTGGATCAAAGTCTTTGATCGTGTCATAGCCCACAGTGTTCTGGCGGCCTATAGTCAACTGACCTAAAGATTGATTGCTGATGCCTACATGCGCTTGGCGTCCAAAGAAACTTTTGTTGTCTGATTTTTTGCCGTGCACTGATGTGTCACTGGATGAATTGTTATCACCCGTGTTCATATCAAAGCCAGTTTCTAGCTTGAAAAATGTTTTATTTCCACCACCTAAATTTTCTTCTCCTTTAAAACCAAGATGAGGTGCTGATAAACCCCCTGAGTTGGTACTTAGCTGAGAATCTTTGCTATTACCCAGCTGATCTTTGCCCGCATGATTTTGATATCTCATGCCAGCATCAACTGTGCCGTATATGGTGACATTGGATTGAGCCTGAACACTTTTGGTGACCAGTGGTGAAGCCATAAGAGACATCACCGCTACGCTGATGAGCGATTTCTTCATTGTTTCTCCGTAAAAGTAATGATGTAAAAAAACAACAGATAAGGTGTTTTTTTACAGGTTCTACATAAGAACCTATTACAAAGATAACAATAAAGTCATTAATAAGCCAAGTTAACAATTAAAATTAAGGTTATTTATTATTTTTATGTTGTAATAAAACAACAAAAAGCCCTGATATGTGTCAAAACTAATAATCGTCTGAGCGTTTAAGATATTCACATGAACCCATTTGCCAAATCATCCCAAGATCCAATCGATGGTTTCATCATCGAATTTGATCGCGCATTGCGTGCAATTGTTGGTGCAACTCCCATGCGACGACCTGTTCCAGATTCGACAGCGATCGGTGAAACTGAATTAAGCGCTGAAGAAAAAAAACATGCTGCAGGTTTGATGCGCGTGAATCATGTTGGAGAAGTTTGTGCGCAAGCTTTGTATCAATCACAAAAGTTGCACGCAAAAAGTGATGACTTAAAGAACAAATTAGAGCATGCAGCGATTGAGGAAGAAGACCACCTGGCTTGGTGCGAGAGGCGATTGGAAGAATTAGATTCACGCCCAAGTTTGCTCAATCCAGTTTGGTATGCAGGATCATTTGTGCTTGGTTCGATTGCTGGTTTAGCGGGCGACAAAATCAGTTTAGGTTTTGTGGCCGAAACAGAAAAACAAGTGGAGCATCATTTGGATGATCATTTAAAAGAATTACCAAGCAATGATCATCGCTCGCGTGCGATTGTTGCTCAAATGCGGACTGATGAAATTGCGCACGGACAAATGGCGATTCAAGAGGGCGGAGTTGAATTACCAGGCCCTGTTCAAAAGCTCATGAAAACAATGGCCAAAATAATGACCGTCACAGCTTATCGCGTATAACCCTAAGCTAACTTCTTAAGAGTATTTTCCACCCCCATGTTTTTATTGAATTTTTATTATTAAAATAGTATCAACAAGTGCGCCTAAGTGCTTGTTCTAAATAAAGAATTTACATAAAAACCACCTAAAACACTTGACCATGATTTACGCATCCTCTAAAGTGGGGAAAAGTGTGAAAAAGTGGGGAAATATACGTGTTTCAAGGTGCTTCTGCATTAACTCTCGATGCCAAGGGTCGCATGTCGATTCCTGCAAGGCATCGTGACGCCTTGCAATTACAGGGCGAAGGCAGGGTCACGCTCACAAAACACCCCGATGGTTGCTTGTTACTTTTCCCGCGTTCTGAGTGGGAAGCATTCAGAGGTCGCATCGCGCAATTGCCAATGGACGCCCATTGGTGGCGCCGAATCTTTTTAGGTAATGCTTCAGACATAGAGATGGATGGATCTGGTCGAATTTTGGTAACACCAGAATTAAGAGCTGCCGCAAGTATTGAGCGCGATGTGATGCTATTGGGAATGGGCAGTCACTTTGAATTATGGGATGCCGCAACGTATGCACAAAAAGAGCAAGTTGCAATTGCACAAGGCATGCCAGATGCTCTCAAGCAATTCACCTTCTGATGTTGGCCGACCATGACATTCACCCATCGCCCGGTATTACTGGCCGAGGCAGTCACCTCGGTATTGGGAGATACGACTTCATCAAAGCAACAATCAATCACCATCATCGATGGCACATTTGGTCGCGGTGGTCACAGCCGAGAAATACTAAAACATCTCAATCAACAATCAAAGCTGATTGCCTTCGACAAAGATCTTCAGGCGATTGCAGAAGCAACAACAATTCAAGACCCGCGCTTTCAAATCATTCACGAGAGCTTTGCATCCATGACAGAGCAAGTTCCAAGCGACTCTATCGATGGCGTGCTCTTAGATCTTGGGATCAGCTCTCCACAAATCGACGACCCGAGTCGTGGTTTTTCATTTCGAGGCGATGGTCCATTGGATATGCGGATGGACACCACTCGTGGTCAGAGCGCAGCGGAATGGTTGGCAGTAGCAGAACAAAAAGAAATAGCGAGGGTCATTAAAGAGTATGGGGAAGAACGGTTTGCTTTACAGATTGCAAAGGCGATTGTTGCTCGCAGAGAGCAAGGCGATTCCCTCACTAGGACCGGAGAACTCGCGTCGCTCGTGGCTGGTGTCGTCCGCACCCGCGAAGCGGGCCAAGATCCGGCCACGCGCACCTTTCAAGCTATACGGATTTATATCAACCAAGAACTCACCGACTTGGAGGGTGGGTTGAGAGCAGCATTTCAGTGTCTCAAGCCAGGCGGCCTATTGGCCGTCATCAGCTTTCATTCTCTAGAAGATCGCATCGTGAAGCAGTTCATGCAAAGTTTATCTAAGGTATCAGTACCAAGGGGTTTGCCTCTGACTGAAAACCAAATGCCAAAACCATTAGCAGAATTGTTGGGCCGCATCAAACCAAGCGAACAAGAAGTTCATGAAAATCCTCGAGCACGCTCAGCTATTTTGAGAGTGATGCGCAAAATAAAAAGTACTCCACTGGGAGTGACTTCATGAATCGCTCCACCATCATTCTTTTGATCATTTTGATGTTGTGCTCACTGTCTTTGGTCGCAGCTCAACAAAAAACCAGGTCTTTGTATGTGGCTCTTGAGAGGGCTCAAACTGAAGAACGACGTTTGAATCAAGATTGGCTTCGCTTAGAGTATGAGCAAAGAAATTTATCCAAGTCTTCACGAATCACAGACATTGCTCGCAAGCAATTAAAAATGCAGGCGATCAATCCCAGTCGAACACAATATGTGGTGATCGATTAATGTCGCAAATATCTTTTTCTTCCACTCCTAATTTGGTCTTGCGGCTGCCAATGTGGCGCTCAAGACTGATTCTGTTTTTAATCTTCATTGGATTTATCGCATTGGTGGTGCGCGCTATTTGGGTGCAGGGCTTTGGCAATTCTTTTTATGAAGAAAAGGGCAATAAGGCAACTTTGCGTTCAATTGAAATGCCTGCAAGTCGTGGAAAAATTTTAGATCGTCATGGTGAAGTTTTGGCAACAAGCTTGTTGGCCAAAGCCATCATTGCATTCCCTGATGCGATTCCTGAAGATTTATCTAAAGAAAAAATTTCGCAACTGGCCAAGTTATTAGAAGTTGGCGAAGCAGAGATACGCAAAAAATTTGCCTCCGAAAGAAATCAGGTGTTCTTGAAGCGCCAAGTTGATTTAGAGGTTGCAAAGCAAATCAGAGCCTTGGGTATTCCTGGCATTGCGCAAAACAATGAATACAAGCGCTTGTACCCAGAAGGTGAGGCCATGGCTCACATCGTTGGTTTTACCAACATTGAAGATCGTGGCCAAGAGGGCATGGAGTTAGCGAAAGAAAAGGATTTGGCTGGTCAGCCGGGTCGTCGACGTGTGATTCAAGATCGGCTTGGACGTTATGTTGAGGGCTTGGGAATTATTCATCCACCCAAAGATGGTGCTGACTTGCAATTATCAATCGATAGCAAGGTACAGTTTTTAGCTTTTAATGAATTGAAAGCCATTGCAGAAAAGCATCGTGCAAAAGCAGCGGGCGCCGTTGTTTTGGATGTTCAGACTGGTGAGGTTTTGGCCTTAGCCAATTGGCCAACTTATAACCCTAATTCAAGAAAAAATTTAATCGGTGAACAATTAAGAAATCGAGTACTGACAGATACATTTGAGCCTGGTTCAACCATCAAGCCATTTGCCGTATCCTTAGCCTTGGAGAAAGGTTTGGTTCAGCCAAATACTTCTATGTCCACAGGTAAGTCGATGGTGGTTGGTAAAAAAGCTATCACAGATACGCACCCTCAGCCTGTAATGACTGTCTCTGAGATTGTGCAAAAGTCGAGCAACATTGGCACTGTCAAAATGGCCATGCAATTGCAGCCTCAAGAAATGTGGGAGATGTTCCAGGCGATTGGCTTAGGTCAAGCACCTAATTTGGGTTTTCCTGGAGCGGTTGCTGGAAGACTCAGACCATATAAAAATTGGGTGCCGATTGAGCAGGCCACTATGTCCTACGGTTATGGATTATCTGCATCCTTATTCCAAATGGCTCGTGCATACAGTATTTTTGCGCGAGATGGTGAGCTTGTGCCTGCCACCATTTATAAGACGAGCAATATTCCAAAAGGCACACAAGTTATCTCTGCTAAGACTGCAATACAAATGAGAGAAATGTTAGAGCTTGTGACGCAAACGGGAGGTACTGCAATCAATGCTCAAACCATGGGTTACCGTGTTGGCGGTAAAACTGGTACAGCCCACAAGGTTGAGGGCAAAGGTTACGCAAAAAATAAATACCGCGGCTTTTTTGTGGGTATGGCACCAATGAGTGCTCCAAGAATTGTGGTTGCCGTAATGGTGGATGAGCCAAGCACTGGTGGTTATTACGGTGGCGTTGTGGCGGCTCCTGCATTCGCAAATATTGTGGCAGGCACTTTGCGCACCATGAATGTTTTACCTGATGCAGCAGTGAAGCAAATGGTAGATAAAGATTTACAGCTTGGACCAAATGGTTCAACGCAAAAGGTGTCATTGAGCAGATGAACGCCATGTTACCAATCAACTCCATCTCTCTTGAATCATTGCTAAGTGATCATGTAAAGCCTGATGCTCATATGACATCAGACACAAGAACATTGAGGGCTGGAGATGTCATGCTGGCTTATCCGGTTGGTAATAGCAGGCAGTTAACGGATAACCGCGGTCACATTGCAAAAGCATTGAGTTTGGGTGCTGCATTGGTCTTGTATGAGCCAAGTGGCCTTAGTGAAGAATTAAAAACAGTTTGCAAAGACAGTCGCTGCCATGCTGTGACTGATTTGGCTCAGCAGGCTGGAGAAATTGCCGCAAATTGGTACGGTCATCCTAGTGAATCCATGCGGGTGGTTGGCATTACTGGTACCAATGGCAAAACAACGGTCAGTCAGTGGTTGTCGCAAGCCATGCACAGCGCTGATCAACCATCTGGCGTGATTGGCACCTTGGGTGCAGGGCTTGTCAATGGTTTGACCATGACCGGCTTTACAACACCTGATGCCGCGCGCATGCAGGGTTTGTTAAAAGGCATTCAAAAAAATGGTGCGCACAGTGTTGCTGTAGAGGTATCTTCACATGCTTTAGATCAAGGTCGTGTGAATGGCACTCACTTTGATACCGTTGTGATCACCAACTTGAGTCAGGATCACCTGGATTACCACGGTGATATGAAAGAGTATGCGGCTGCTAAAAAGAAAATATTGGATTTACCAGGAGTCAAGCATGTAGTTGTGAATGCTGATGATTCTTTTGGCCAAGAATGCTTGAAGTATTTGGCAAAAAAAATGGGTGATACCAATATCACTGTTTGGGCTTACGCTAATAAATCAGAAAATTTATTGTCTTTGCCGTGCTTCGCAAAGCAATCCATCAGAAAAATCCTTGCCACTGATCTTCAGATGAGTGATCAGGGTATGAAGTTTCAGCTCATCGTTGATGGTGAGAATGCTGGTTTGATTCAAACTCGCATGGTCGGTGCCTTTAATGTCAGCAATGCTTTGGCAGTGCTGGCTGGTTTATTGGCTGGTGAAAAAACTATCAAGAGCGCTAAAAATTCCATCGAGGCATTGCAAACTGTCCAAGGGCGCATGGAATTAGTTCCTCGAGTGACTGCTCAGCAGCCCATGGCAGTGATTGATTTTGCGCACACCCCCGATGCGTTGGAGCAAGTTCTAAAAACATTGCGTGATATTGCACAGCAAAGAGCTGGTCAACTTTGGTGCGTGTTTGGCTGTGGTGGTGATCGTGATGCGCTCAAGCGACCAATCATGGGTCGAATTGCAGAAAGCATCGCTGATCATGTGATGGTGACAAGCGATAACCCTCGCAGTGAAGTGCCAGAAAAAATCATGGCTGATATCTTGAGTGGTTTCGAGATGCCAGAGAAGGCGCAGGTCAATGCTGATCGCGCCACGGCCATCTTGCAAACTATCAGACAAGCCAAGCCAGAAGATGTGATTTTAATTGCTGGCAAAGGTCACGAAGAAACCCAAGAAATCGCAGGTAAAAAACATCCATTCTCTGATCGAGTGCATGTGCAATTGGCCATGGGGGGTGTTGCCTGATGAGCCTCAATACGCAACACATGTCCTTGTCGATGATTTCAGAGTTTTTGCCAGATGCTCAATGGATGAATATGCCATCATCTGATCAAGCCATCAAACGATTCAACAGTGATAGTCGGCAAGTCATGACTGGCGATCTATTCATTGCTTTGCGCGGTGAAAAATTCGATGCACATGATTTTTTAAATGATGTGCAAGCCAAAGGAGCGATGGCTTGCTTGGTGAGTTCAATTGAGAAATTACCTCAAGACTTTCCAGCCATCATGGTCGAAGACACTCAAGAAGCTTTGCAAACCCTATCAAGCAAATGGAAACAATACTGCGGTCAGCACAAATTAAGGCAAGTCGTGATTGTGACAGGCAGTAATGGCAAGACAACTGTGAAGGGCATGATCCAAAGTATTTTCGAGGCAGCCGTTGGTACTGATAAAGCGCTTGCGACACAAGGTAACTTCAATAATGAGATTGGCCTACCTTTGACACTCTTGCAGCTTGATATGAATCATGAGCTGGCAGTCATTGAACTGGGCATGAATCATCCTGGCGAAACGGCCTTATTGGCAAATATTGCAAAACCAAGCATTGCACTCATTAACAATGCTCAGCGTGAACATCAAGAGTTCATGGAAACCGTCGATGCTGTTGCGCAAGAGCACGCTTTGGCGATTGAGGCTTTGCCTGAAAATGGCGTGGCAGTTTATCCGGCAGATTCTGAATACAGTTCTTATTGGAAAAAAATCGCCAATCAAAGAACAGTGATTGATTTTGCATTTAAACAAACAGCGACTGTTTGGGGCGAGTGGCTCGATCAAGCAAGCGGACAGATGGTGATTCACACACCACAAGGTGATATCAAAGTGATGCTTAAGATCTTGGGAGATCACAACGCTTGCAATGCTGTCGCCGCATCTGCTGTGGCAATTGCCGCGGGGATATCACCAGCGATGATTCAGAAAGGCTTGGAATCATTTATGCCAGTTAACGGCAGAATGCAAAAGTATTCACTGAAAAATGACATCACTGTGATTGATGACAGCTATAACGCCAACCCTGATTCTGTTCGAGCTGCCATTGATGTTTTATCCAATATCAAAACAACCGCCTGGCTTGTTCTGGGTGATATGGGTGAAGTCGGCAATCAAGGACCAGAATTCCATCGCGAAGTTGGTCATTACGCCGGTGAAAAAGGTATTCAAAAATTATTTGCTTTGGGCGACTTGAGCAAAGAGGCTGTGCTTGCTTATCAAGCATCTGCAACTCAAGGCAATGTGGCGCAGCACTTTGCTGATGTTACAGAGCTCTGTACAGAATTGAATAAATCATTGCACGCAAGAAAAAATCATGAAGAAGTGACGCTTTTGGTCAAAGGATCGCGCTTTATGCGCATGGAAAGAGTTGTTAAAGCTCTCGCAGAGGAGATGCACTGATGTTGTTATGGCTTGCACAATTATTACAAGATGACTTTGGTTTTTTACGGGTCATCAACTACATCACACTCAGAGCCGTGATGGCGACCTTGACCGCTGGGTTGATTGGATTATTTTTTGGTCCTTGGGTCATTCGTCGTTTAACAGCGATGAAAGTAGGCCAAGCCGTTCGCACCGATGGCCCACAAACTCATTTGGTGAAAACTGGAACGCCCACCATGGGCGGAGTGTTGATTTTGATTGGTATTGCAATCTCAACCTTGCTCTGGGCTGATTTATCGAATCGCTTCATTTGGATTGTATTGATCGTGACTTTAGGCTTCGGTGCAATCGGTTGGGTTGATGACTATCGCAAAGTTGTTTATCGCGATCCAAAAGGCATGTCATCCAAAGAGAAAATTTTATGGCAATCATTGATTGGCTTATTTGCTGCTGTTTACTTGGCGTTTTCTGTATCAGAAGTGAATAACCTAAAAGTATTTCAACTTTTTATGAGTTGGGT
The DNA here is from genome assembly GCA_041307985.1 of Burkholderiales bacterium. Classification (GTDB taxonomy): domain Bacteria; phylum Pseudomonadota; class Gammaproteobacteria; order Burkholderiales; family Burkholderiaceae; genus Polynucleobacter. The sequence continues at coordinate 872 of JBFZCN010000148.1, read as the reverse complement.
TCAGAGCGGTTTCTCAATTGATCTTCCAGCCAAATCTAATTTATATGTGCCTTTCTTTAAAGAAATCAGCTACCCACTGGGAGTGCTCGGTTTCATCGTTTTGAGCTATTTGGTGATCGTGGGAAGTTCAAACGCGGTGAACTTAACAGACGGTCTAGACGGCTTGGTGATCATGCCAGTGATTTTGGTGGGTGCAGCCTTGGGTGTGTTTGCTTATGTGATGGGTAACGTGATCTACACCAAGTATCTTTTGTTCCCCTACATTCCTGGCGCTGGTGAACTGATGATTTTCTGTGGTGCGATGAGTGGTGCTGGTTTGGCATTTTTATGGTTTAACACTCATCCCGCCCAAGTCTTCATGGGTGATGTCGGTGCGCTTGCTCTTGGTGGTGCTTTAGGGACTGTGGCCGTGATCGTGAGACAAGAAATTGTTTTATTCGTGATGGGCGGAATTTTCGTGGCTGAAACAGTATCAGTCATCTTGCAGGTGGCTTGGTTCAAGTTCACTAAAAAATTCTATGGCGAAGGTCGACGAATTTTCAAGATGGCTCCACTGCATCATCACTTTGAATTAAGTGGCTGGAAAGAAACACAAGTAGTCGTGCGCTTTTGGATCATCACGATTTTGTTGGTGTTGATTGGTTTATCTAGCTTGAAGTTGCGATAGGAAAAAGAGTGATTCAATTACAGCATCCATTTGGCAAAGAGCGCCCTCAGACGATGAGGGTCTTGGTGCTTGGCTTGGGCGAGTCGGGTGCTGCCATGGTTCGTTGGTGTGTTGCTCAAGGCGCGAAGGTATCGGTGGCAGACACCAGATCACTTGCAGAGTTGTCAGAGGGCGCGAAAAAATATCATCAGGCGGTCAAAGACTT
>JBFZCN010000147.1:0-4499 GCA_041307985.1 Burkholderiales bacterium | reverse complement strand
TATTTTATTGTCGCTAAATTTAGTTGGTCCGCTTTGGAAACATGTTTGCTGGATTGATATGATTGCCAGCCCTGATCACTTCATAGTGAAGGTGCGGACCAGTTGATCTTCCAGTGTTGCCAACCCTGGCAATCATGTCACCACGCTTGACTGTTTGCCCCACCCTGACCAATAGTTGGCTTGCATGAGCGTAGCGTGTTTTAAAGCCTTCTGCGTGATTGATTTCAACCAGATTGCCGTAGTGCCCATCCCAGCCAGAGCGACTCACAACGCCGCCGGCAGATGCAAGAATCGGTGTGCCCACGGGCGCAGAAAAATCCAAGCCCTCATGTTTTGCCATGGTGTGCAAGAAAGGGTCTAGCCTCAAGCCAAAGCCACTGCTTAAGCTGTAGTTGTCTTTGATAGGAATACCTGTTGGCAAGCTATTCAACCAAGTCAGCTGTCTTTCCCAAAGAGGGCTGATTTCAGAAACGCTCTTTTTGAACTCAGTCATATCTTGAAGCGAGCTATCAAGAGCATCAATCAGTCGAACATCCTTTTGGATCTTTATCTCTGGAAGCTTATGAGGCCCGCCTTTGCCATTACCGCCAGGAATTTGTGACTTAACCGCGCTGGGTGTGGCCATGTCCATGAAGCGATCTTTTAACTTTTGAATTTGAACAATTTCATCAGAGGTTGTTTGTAGCTTTTCCTGAATTGCTTGAAGACGCTCTTTGTAAGCCGATTCAATTTGATCTTGTTCTGCTTGGGTTAAAACACCACCCATGGCTCTGGCTAAATCAGGCCTTGCTTCAATCGCAATTCTTAAGCCAACAAAATGCAAAATACCTCCCGCAGCAACTAAAAGCGCTGCAAGAATACCAACCGCAATTGAAACGGTTCTTAAGGTAATCGATATTTTTCTTACCCGTCCTGTTGGACCGGAAACCCACATTAGTTGCATAAAACTTGCTCAATTTGATCAGACATGCATTATAAAGGCTCCCATGAGTATGCCAACCCCCTCCCAAATCCACGACGCAATCGTGATTGGTGGGGGCATTGCAGGCGCTTCGATCATAAAATCATTAAAAAACAATGACTTAAATAACTTTTTAGTGGTTGATTCGGGAAATTCACCTGCTCGGGGCACCAGCGGGCATGATGGCGCCCTTTGCCATCCCTATGTTGGGCGAGGAGCATCAAGGCTTCAGCGTTTGAGCATGATTGCGTTCAATGAGGCGAGGCAGACTTGGGCAAATTATTGGTCTGGAAAGGGTGTTTTGCATTTGGCCAGAAATGCAGAAAATCATGATAAGGGGTTAATGAGTGAGCGCCTACTATCACAGGGGTTCAATCTTGAAAATGCTCAAGTAGTTTCTGCTGCTGAGGCAGAGGCTCTGTGCGGCGTGTCATTGGCAGGTACATTTTTCCCAGAGGGCGGCTGGGTAGATCTCAAGCAAATTTGTCAGGATCTCTTTTCTGAGCTAACAGACCGGCAGGTCAGGATGTCATGCACAGTTGCAAAAATTGCATATCGTGACAAACATTGGTTTATTTATGACAAAGAGCAAAAAACCATTGGGATGACGCCCAGATTGTTTCTGGCCAGCGGCCTAGGGGTTAAATCACTGGCAGCATCAGCACTCATTGATTTGCCCCTAAAGCCAGTTCGCGGACAACTATCAACCTTTGCCTATAAAAAAGAAAGCTCTTGGGCGAAATGCCGACCAACTGTTGCGCTTTCGGGTAAGGCTTACTGCTTGCCACCGGTTGAAATGAAAGATGGGTCTTATCAGTGGATGGTGGGTTCAAGCTACGATGAGCATGAAGAGGATTTGAGTGCGTGGCAGAAAAGCCATCAAGAAAATTTAAGCCTCATTCAGGAAATGCTGGGCAAGAAATGTGACCTTGCAGAAATTGAGCCAGTAGATGCGTTTGTCGGGATACGTTGCGTGGCCAGCGATCGTCTGCCAATCATGGGGCCCGTTAAAGGGCATCCCGGTTTGTATATCTTGACCTCTTTGGGATCAAGGGGTGTGATGTGGTCTGCGCTCGCCCACCAGATGTTCACAGAACATCTGGCAAAAGAGATGCGTCACTCAGCTTTTTTGGATGCGCGTTTTTTTGCAGGCGCTCGTTTGGCTGGCTTAGGTTTATCAGAAGATTTGGTTTCTGCTTTGCTGCCTGCGCGCTTTTTAGCGGGGGCTTCAAATTCAAAGCCGATTTTGCCATCCGCTTGACGCGCCAAATAGGCTTTGAAGCCACGCCCAGTTCTGGATGATTTGAAATTGGTCAACAGATCTGTTTTTCCTTCATTCAAAAGCTTAGACACCTGCTCTTGAGTGATCTCTTGTTGCAAGACCACTTTGCCAGTAGAAAAGTCACATGATTTATTTGGGCCAACGCTGCGTTCGCACAAATATTTCATACCATGCTCATAAACTGCGCCTGAGCATTTAGGGCAAGCACCCAATGAAGATTGACCAGTGAAATCAACTTCTTCATTGTTATCTTCAGCACTGTTACCAAAATCAAACTCAAGCTTGTAACCAGCATTTGGATAGTCTTTGTCGTCTTCTGGAATAGACACTAATTTAATAATCGCGGCAAATGGTCGACCCATTTTGCTTCTAAAGCCTTGGAGCGGACCGATTTCTTTGTTCTTAATGAACTCTTCGGCCTCGTGATATTCAAAAGCGCGACCACCAGGTATTTTGCTGATAGAGAAGCCACACTTATCACAAGCAAAGCGACGGTAGTTTTCTTTTACCAAGCCACCGCAATGAGGGCAAGGTGTTTTTAGATCTGCATAGTCGCCAGGAATCGTATCGCTATCATATTCTTTGGCGCGCTTAACAATTCGCTGAGTGATTTGTGCAATTTCTTGCATGAAGGTATTGCGATCTATTTGACCTTTTTCCATCAATGCAAGTTTGTGTTCCCAGTTGCCCGTTAGCTCTGGGTGAGTTAATTCTTCAACACCCAAACCTCGCAATAAAGTCATTAGCTGAAAAGCCTTGGCAGTCGGAATAATTTCTCTTGCTTCACGAACCATGTATTTTTCAAACAACAAACCTTCAATGATCGCAGCTCTAGTTGCGGGTGTGCCCAAGCCTTTTTCTGACATCGCTTCGCGGAAGTCTTCATCATCAATGAGTTTGCCCGCGCCTTCCATGGCAGACAAAAGTGTTGCCTCGGTATAGCGCGCCGGGGGTTTTGTTTTCAATGGGTTTGGTTTGACAGATTCAGTTTGGACTTTTTCATTCTCCCCAACCACCACAAGCTCTTTGTCATCCTGCGATGATTTTCCATAAACTGCCAACCAACCTGGATTGATCAAAATCTTGCCATCGGTTTTAAATAGATGACCATTGACCTCTGTGATACGAGTGGTGACCTTGAATTCAGCTGATGGGAAAAAGACTGCCATGAAACGACGAACCACCAAGTCATAAAGTTTTTGCTCTGGCTCCGAGAGATTTTTCGGCGCCTGAAGCGTTGGGATGATCGCAAAGTGGTCAGAAATTTTGCTGTTATCAAAAATCTTTTTATTGGGCTTCACCCAAGAGCTATTCAAGATTTTTGAAGCATGTGGATAGTAGTTGTCTGAACTTTCGGCCAGCATTTCTAAAGTGCTGGTGACAGTAGGTAAATAGTCCTCTGGTAGTGCGCGCGAATCAGTTCTTGGATAGGTTAGAACCTTGTGTCTTTCATACAAGGCTTGAGCTAAGCCCAAAGTGTTTTTAGCAGAGAATCCAAATCTAGCATTCGCCTCACGTTGCAAACTTGTTAAGTCAAATAGCTGAGGCGCTGCTTGAGAACTGGGCTTGGACTCCTCTGTGACCTTGCCAGCTTTATCGTGACAAGCAGCGACAACGCTTGCTGCAGCAGCTTCGCTCCACAAGCGACTATCCTTTTTCTCGGGATCTGCGTTGGTATCTTTAGAATCCTTTTTAAATTTAGGGTCAAACCATCGGCCCTGATAAATACCTGCTGCACAAATAAATTCAGCAGTGACTTCCCAGTAGTCACGAGAGATAAATTTTCTGATCAGCTCTTCTCTTTCAACCACGATCGAGAGAGTAGGTGTTTGCACACGCCCTACGGTGGTTAAGAAAAAGCCACCACTTTTACTGTTAAAGGCAGTCATGGCACGCGTGCCATTGATACCAATCAACCAATCAGACTCTGAGCGGCAACGTGCTGCATTCGCAAGATTGAGCAGCTCTTCATCGCTGCGCAATTTGCCAAAACCATCTTTAATGGCTTGGGGCGTCATTGACTGAAGCCACAGGCGTTCAACTTTTTGAGTTGCCTTGGTGTGTTGTGCAATCAAGCGAAAAATGAGCTCGCCCTCTCGTCCGGCGTCACAAGCATTGATCAAGCGGTTGATATCTTTGCGCTTGATCAGTTTTTGTAAAACTTTTAAGCGAGCTTCTGTTTTAGCAATCGGACGAAGATCGAAGTGAGGCGGAATCACTGGTAAGTTAGCGAACGACCATTTGCCTCGTTTAACT
>JBFZCN010000146.1:0-3002 GCA_041307985.1 Burkholderiales bacterium | reverse complement strand
GGGCGGAATTGATCCGTTTACCGGTCGACAACTGTTGCATCGCAATAGATTGACTGCGTTCAGTCGACTTGAGAGCCGCTTGCGAAAACAGTGCCTTGACGTTGGTGTTGATGACTGCCATAGCAAATGTCAATTAATGAGAAAAATCTCCGTATCCATATTTAAATTGGCAAGCATTTTTTATGCCATATCTACATATTGACATACTTAATTATAATTATTTTATTTTTACTTATGAGAATTTATATAATTAATATTGTTTATGCCCTGTATTTTTTATGGCGGATTCAAGGATGAAGTGCAAATTTGAATAACTGATGGTTGGATAGCTGAGAACGTTTGGCATTCAAGGCTTATTGACCTGGCAGTCTAAGTTGCTTATCAACTACAAACACCTGAGACTTGACTTCCCACTGTGCGGAAGTCGAACTTTGACACTTTTCAGTTCAAGTCCCGACTGTGTCATCAAATGTAAAAAGCAAAATTTCAGTTCATTCAACACTTTTCAAAACGTATCAAAGATGGTGCATTTGGGGTATGAAACCGATATTGAACGCAAGTCTCTTCTGATCAGACAGTGGCAATGAGCCTGTACGCGAATGGCTTAAAGCTTTGTCTGCTACAGAGCGAAGAATCATGGGTGAAGATATCAAAACAGTTCAATTCGGCTGGCCACTGGGCATGCCGTTGGTAAGGCATCTAGAAGGTGGCATTTGGGAGATCAGGATCAAGCTTGAAAACCGAATTGCTCGAATACTCTTTTGCCTCGAGGGTTACACCATGGTGATTCTTCATGGTTTTATCAAGAAGCAACAAGCCACGCCAAAACAAGATTTGAATCTGGCCAAAGAACGTATCAAGATCTTGAAAAGGAAATGACATGTCAAAGAAAAACATTGGATCGAGTCTCGATGATTTGTTGCAAGAGTAATCCCTGCTTGAGTCCAGCACTGCTGTTGCGCTGAGAAAGAGTTATTGCTTGGCAGATAGACCAAGAAATGAAAGCTCAGAAATTGACCAAAACTGAGCTTGCTAAACGCATGCACACAAGCCGCGCTGCCTTAAATAGATTGCTTGATGAAAACGATGCAAGCCTAACCCTTACCACTCTCGCTAGTGCCGCCGCAGCACTGGGTAAAAAAGTCAACTTGCAACTTGCAGCTGCTTGACCAAAGATCAGTATTGCGCCAGTTAATTTTTTCACTTTGAAGTTCGAGCACCTGCGCGGGAGTCGAACAAACGGGATTTCAAAGTTCAGTGTCCGGTCATGGAGTCAAACTTTGGCCTTTTTCGGTTCGAGCCCCGGTTGTGTCGTCGAAGTTTTAGGGTCAAAATTCAGGGGTCAAAACCTGAAAAACCAGGTTTTCACCCCGCCAGTTGCAATATGCAACTCTTGGTCAATTACACGAAATATTACACGTCGGCTATTTTTATGCGTAAGTCATTGATTTATATAGTTTTTTGACGAGCCTGGATTTCTGTTAATCCAGCGGTGCGTGATTGAATCACAGCTTGAGGAGCCACCTAAAAAAGCCGCGTCAAAAGCCGTGCTTTTTCCTCTTATACGCCACTAGTTGTCGCGCTGAGGGCCTCTGGGTGACTTTTTGCCCTCAAATTTCATCAAGTTATGGCACGTATATTACACGCTCGATAGCGCTAGTCAAGGAGATTTGCATTAGCGATCGGCCTAATATCAAAATGGATTTTTCGCCTAGTGATGCATCGTTATTGGCATTGCTTGCGCCAATTTAGCGCACTAGCTTGCAAGTCAGGCACTGTCTAGGTGCACAAATAAACATTGAAGTACGGTTTATGACTACTAAATCAGGAATTGAGGATTGGCATAAGGATTGCAAGAAGAGCTTGTCTTGAATACAAGAATGTATTCAACACGAAACACCTGTGATCACCGGTGTTTCATTCACAACCAAGCTTTGAAAGGTTAGTCATGCATCAGCCAAATTGGAACCGTCGTCAATGGATTCTGAACTCAAGCGCCATCGGTGCTGGACTCATCACCTCAGGCCTGCCTGGCCTGGTCTCCGCACAATCACCTTTAACAGTGGGATTCATCTATGTGGGTCCGCGTGACGACTATGGTTACAACCAAGCACATGCTGAATCTGCTGCAGCATTGAAAAAAATGCCTGGTATCAAAGTGGTCGAAGAAGAAAACGTTGCAGAAACCCAGGCTGTCCAAAAAAGCATGCAAGGCATGATCACCCAAGACGGTGCAAGCTTATTGTTTCCAACTTCTTTTGGTTACTTTGATCCACACATTTTGGCAGTTGCTCCAAAAAATGAAAAAGTTCGTTTTGCCCATTGCGGTGGACTTTGGACAGAAGGAAAGCATCCCAAGAATGCTGCAAGTTACTTTGGATATATCGATGAGGGACAGTATCTCAATGGCGTGATCGCTGGCCACATGAGCAAGAGCAAGAAAATTGGTTTTATTGCAGCCAAGCCTATCCCCCAAGTTTTGCGCAATATCAATGCATTCACCCTAGGCGCTCGCTCTGTCGACCCCAGCATCACCACCACGGTCATCTTCACTGGCGATTGGTCATTGCCCGTCAAAGAAGCTGAAGCCACCAACAGCATGGCCGATCAAGGCGTTGATGTATTCACTATGCACGTTGACTCACCCAAAGTGATTGTGGAAACAGCTGCTCGTCGTGGGAAATTTGTGTGTGGATACCACGCCAACCAATCCAAGTTGGCACCCGGTGCTTATTTGACTGGTGCAGAGTGGAACTGGATCAAAGCCGTCACAGTTATGGTGGATGCGGCCAAGTCCGGAAAACCGCATCCCAATTTTGTGCGTGGCGGACTGAAGGACGGCTTTATCAAAACTTCTGCCTACGGCTCGATGGTGTCTGAGGCGGCTCGTAAAAACGCCGACAACATCAAGGCGCAGATGATCAAAGGAAGCTTTGATATTTTCAAAGGCGAACTCAAAGACAACACCGGTAAAACGGTCATCGCCAAAGGTGCCGCCTTTA
>JBFZCN010000145.1:0-3690 GCA_041307985.1 Burkholderiales bacterium | reverse complement strand
GGACTACGCTGCTGATAAGGCAGACATCTTTGTGACTGCGACAGGTAACTACCATGTGATCACTCATGACCATATGGCAAAAATGAAAGACCAAGCGATCGTTTGTAACATTGGTCACTTTGACAATGAAATCGATATCGCTGGCGTTGAGAAGTACAAGTGGGAAGAGATTAAGCCACAAGTAGACCATGTGATTTTCCCTGCTAACAACGGTCAGCCAGAAACGCGCATCATCATTTTGGCTAAAGGACGTTTGGTTAACTTGGGTTGCGGTACCGGTCACCCGTCTTACGTGATGAGCTCATCATTTGCTAACCAAACGATTGCTCAGATTGAGTTATGGCAATCTGTTGGAACTAATAAGTATCCAGTGGGCGTTTACACATTGCCTAAACACCTTGATGAGAAAGTGGCTCGTTTGCAGTTGAAGAAACTGAACGCTCAACTCACTGAATTGTCAGAGCAGCAAGCTAACTACATCAACGTGAAAAAAGAAGGCCCTTACAAGCCTGAAACATACCGTTATTAAAAACGTGATCAGGAATGAATGACATGGAATTAAGCCTTGAGTTTTTCCCACCAAAAACAGAAGAGGGAGCTGCAAAGCTTCGCTCTGTTAGAGAGCAGTTATCTAGAGCGCTCAAGCCAACATTTATTTCTGTAACGTTTGGTGCAGGTGGCTCAACCCAAGACGGTACTTTGTCGACCGTCAAGGAAATCCATGAGGCAGGCCAAGAGGCCGCGCCTCATCTTTCTTGCGTGGGGAGTTCAAAAGAAAAAATTCGTGAATTGTTGAAGCAGTACAAAGACATCGGCATTCGCCGCATTGTGGCTTTGCGTGGTGATCTGCCCTCTGGGATGGGTCAGTACGGAGAGTTTCATCACGCTGAAGAATTGGTCAGATTTATTCGTTCAGAAACTGACAGCCATTTCCACATCGAGGTGGCGGCTTATCCAGAGATGCATCCTCAGGCCAAATCAATGAGTGATGATATCTTGATGTTTGCCAATAAGATGAAGGCTGGTGCAGATTCAGCCATCACCCAATACTTTTTCAACAGTGATGCTTATTTCAGATTTGTCGATGAGGCATACAAGTTAGGCGTTGATCAACCGATAGTGCCAGGCATCATGCCAATCACCAACAGCACTCAGCTATTGCGCTTCTCTGATGCTTGTGGCGCAGAGATTCCTCGCTGGATTCGTTTACGCCTTCAGTCGTTTGGCGATGACGCTGCATCAATCAAATCATTTGGTTTAGATGTGGTGACGGACTTGTGTGATCAATTGCGTGTTGCGGGTGTTCCAGGCTTGCATTTTTACAGCCTTAACCAAGCAGAAACAACTTTGGCAATCGCTAAGAATTTGGATTTATTAAAGGCTTGATTGAGCTTTAAACCACAATCATCAAGTCGAGTGCTTGATCATGACTTTGAGGGCGCCATGCGCCCTCTTTAACTTCCAAAGCCTTATATCCCACGCCAACCGTTTGAACAGAGCGATTATTTTTCTTAAATTCAGCAATGGTTCGGTCGTAATACCCGCCACCATAGCCAATTCGCCAAAACTGGTCATTTTGTAATGACCAGCCAAGACAAGGGATGATGAGTAAATCTGGTTCGATTTTGGAGCTGAATGAGTCAAGCATGGGCTCATTGATGTTTTGCGGTCCTTTGACCAAGGTGGTGTCCTGGTTCCACTCGCCGAAAATCAACGGCTCGTTGAGTTGCACAATCGGAAGCGCTAGTTTTTTCTTGGGATTTTTAGAACACCAATCGAGTGCCAGAGGACGCAAGTCAAATTCGCTTTTGATCGGCCAATAAATACCCACACAGTTGGCATCGGTTTCATTTAAGAGCCGAGATATTTTGATTTCAAGTTCGTCGCGAAGGCTCGGATCTTGATGAAGATCGAGTCTCTTGGCGAGCAATTCTTGTCTTAAATGATTTAAAGTTTTCACAAGCTATTCAAAAGTAGAAAAAATAAGGCATGATTAGGGCTATGCTACAACGAAAAACCACAAAATTGATAAATAAACACCTGCTGCTGAGCTTGATTGTCTTCGCCTTTGCATCAACTTCTGCTGACCTTAGCTATGCTCAAAAAAATCAAGCAACGGCCAAGAAAAAATCTTCAGACGTCAGTTTAACTTCTGATGACAAGATGTTTCTTGAATTAAGAGAGGCCTCAAAAAATAATGATGCGACCAAGGCCAGGGATTTGGGTCAAAAGTTATCAAAATATGACATCGCTGATTACGTTGCTTATTTCCAAATCAAACCCCGTCTATTTGACAAGGGCGGCGCTCCAAGAGCAGAAACAAATGCCGATGATGCAGTTGATCAGTTCTTAAAACAATATGCGGGCACTGCGCTAGCAGATAGACTCAGAAATGATTGGCTCTTGGTCTTAGGTAAGCGCAAAGATTGGTCTAATTTTGATCGCGAATACCCACAATTTGTTTTGGATGATGACACTCAAGTGAAGTGTTATGCCTTTCAGTCAAGGTTGGCAAGAGGTGAGCCAGCCAATGTGCTCGCATCTGAGGTGAAAAATACCTTATTGGACTCTAGAAATTTTGGTGAAGCTTGTCCAGAAATTGTTAATTCAATATACAAGGCCAATGGATTTTCAAAATATGAAGTAGCTACATTTTCAAGAATGGCCATTGAGAATAATTTTGCAACATTGGCCAATCGATTCGATGTGACTGATCCAATGGCTGAGGTTGTCAGGGGAGCCAGAAAATCACCCGAAGCAGCTTTTAGAGATTTTGATAAAAAGACCTGGCGAACAAGCAAAGAGAACACAGTGGCTGCCTGGGGAAGCATTGGTCAGTATTTGGCTAAGAAGTTAGATCCTAATGCCATGAAGGCATTCAAGCTACAGCATGATCTGGGCCATCATCATTTGTTGACTCCAGAAACTCAAGAATGGAAAGTGCGAGCTGCGTTGCGTGAAGGCGATTGGCGCCACCAAGCCCATATTGCCTTTGTACAAAACTGGATAGAAATTTTCTAGTTTTTTGGCAACATAGTTAGCAGAAACAATCGCTGTTTCAGTTGCCTTGGCAAGGCCAGCCGCGCCCATCATGGCAACGTACATCCAGGAAATCGGTAGGATGGAGGCTGAACCAAATGGAGCGGCACTGATTCTCATCCACTCCAGATCATTCCACTTTGAAGCGGTACCGGCTGTATAAGAGCAAGGTAAAAACTTTGCAAGGTGTGAACGAACAGCCACAGGACCCACACCTGGACCGCCGCCGCCATGAGGAATACAGAAAGTTTTATGCAAATTTAGGTGACTAACGTCACCACCGAAATGACCGGGGGCCGCAGTGCCAACCAAGGCATTCATGTTAGCGCCGTCAATATAAACTTGGCCGCCATGCTGGTGAATGATTTCACATAACTCTTGAACGCCCGCTTCAAACACTCCGTGAGTGCTTGGGTAGGTGATCATGATGGCAGCCAGATTCTTGGAGTGCTCTTCAGCCTTGTTCTTTAGGTCAACTAAATCAACGTTACCATTTGTGTCGCAAGTAACAACAATCACCTCCATACCGGCCATTTGGGCTGAGGCAGGATTTGTGCCGTGAGCAGATGAAGGAATTAAGCAGATATTGCGATGCCCTTCCCCGCGTGACTCATGATAAGCGCGGATCACAAGAAGGCCCGCATACTCACC
>JBFZCN010000144.1:0-6962 GCA_041307985.1 Burkholderiales bacterium | reverse complement strand
CACTTATTTGCGTCAAGAGGGCGACATCAAGAATCTGCAGGTAGCCCAACGAAAAATCCTTACGGCGCTTTGGGGCTTGTTAAAGCCGGGCGGTAAGTTACTATATGTCACTTGCTCAGTGTTTCCGGATGAAGGAGAGCTACAAGCCAAGTGGTGGTTAAATGCGATGCCAGACGCAATGAGACTAAAGGCCCCTGGACAGCTTTTGCCATCAAAGCAGCACGATGGATTTTTTTATGCGCTTTTTAAAAAATGAAAGCCCAAGATTAAAAATAAGCATGCGCCAACTATTCAATTGGATTGCTAAGATTTTTTTGCTGGCCACCATGGCCAGCTTTGCGCACGCCAATGAAATCAGCTTCAGCAATGTTAGTTTGACCCCACTTGAAAAATCATGGGCTTTGAATGCGGATGTTCAGTTAGAGCTAAGTCCCGCTCTTGAGCAATTGGTTAAAAAAGGGGTGACACTTCATTTTGTGACTGAGTTTCAGTTAACCAAAAAAAGATGGTATTGGTTGGACAATAAGATTGTGGACGTTCAACGCGTTTCAAAAATATCTTATCAAGCTTTAACCAATCAATACCGAGTGACCCTAGGTACCTTCAGCCTGACTGCGGCGACATTAAAACAAGCATTATCAGCGGTTAAAACAATTGATGACTGGGTGGTTATTGATTCAGCGGCGGTTGAATTAAAAAAACCATATCAAGCAGCTGTTCGCATACGTTTGGACACCAATCAATTAGCAAAGCCATTTCAGGTGAATGCCATTAATTCGAGGTCTTGGAATTTACAAAGCGATTGGCATCGCTTTGAATTTATACCTATGGCACAAGAACCAACGGCACAAGTACCAATAACACCAGCGCCAGCGACACAAGCTGTCCCCCAAGCAACTGGAGCACAGCCATGATGAGATTGTTGGCCAAGCCATTTTTGATTGGGCTTGTGGTGGTTTTGGCGCTTATTTTGTTATTGCTGTTGGCGTTTGCTTCGGCTAACACCTCCTTTTTTGATCAATATTTTGCTTTACTGTTCGCAGCCAATGTATTGATTGGTGTTCTATTTTTACTGGTGATCATTGCCTTGGTTTTTAACTTGGCCATGCGTTTACGCCAAAAGTATTTCGGCTCTAGATTGATCGCAAAGTTAGCGATGTTCTTTGCTTTGGTGGGTGTTTTGCCGGGCGCGATTCTTTACGGCGTTTCTTTACAGTTTGTGTCGCGCAGTATCGAGTCATGGTTTGACGTCAAGGTTGAGCGTGCGCTTGAGGCAGGCTTGCAGTTGGGTAGAACATCGATTGAGATTTCGCGCACAGATTTATTGAGTAAGGGCCGAGAGATTGCGAATCAGATTCAGGCAACCTCACGCGCCTCTGGTGAAGGCGCATTGACCTTATTGCTATCAAGACAGCGCGAACAAAACAGCCTTGAAGAAATTACTCTGTTTGGCTTGGGTTCAAAAGTTGTTGCCAGTGCGGGGCTTGGCTTAAATTCGGCTGTAGCTGAAATGTCTCAATCTGATATGTTGCAGCAAGCAAAATCATTGGGGTATTTCACGCAGATAGATGAGCCGAACCCAGATCTTTCCAAAAAGACTTACACAATCAAGCTATTAATTCCAATTGATGGTCTCTCTGGCGCCGGCCTGGGCGGATTTAATTTGCGCTCTCAATCAGAAGACAGGTATTTGCTGCTGGTTAAAAATATGCCGGAGAGCCTTAGTAATAATGCGCTGGCTGTTCAAAGTGCTTACATTGAGTATCAAGAGAAAGCGCTTGGCCGTTCGGGTTTGCGAAAAATGTATATCGGAACCCTAACGATCACTTTATTTTTAGCTTTGTTCATTGCAATGGCGCTGGCCTTGTTGTTGGGCCGTCAGTTGGCCACGCCTTTGATCATGTTGCTCAAGGGCACCAAGGCGGTTGCAGAGGGGGACTTGTCTCCAAAGCCAGAATTGAACACGGGTGATGAGCTTGGCTTATTGACCAAGCAATTCAATGTGATGACACGGCAGCTTTTGGAAGCCAGAAATTTACTAGAAGATTCAAAAACTTTCTCTGAAAGTGTTTTATCTAATTTAACTGCTGGCGTTTGTGTTCTAGATGCAGAATTCAAATTAGTGGTTTCTAATGCGGGCGCCTCTAGAATTTTTGGAACTTCATTGGACGAACTCATCGGCAAGAGCTTGGGCGGCATTCCGCGCTTGCAAGAGTTTGAGATTGCCATCAAAGATGCATTCAGCGCCCACGATATTTCTAGTAATGAAGACAGTGACCATTGGCAAAAACAAATTATTTTAGATGCATCAAGCCACATAGATTCGCAGCATGATCAGGGCATTACCTTGTTGGTGCGTGGCACTCATTTGCCAAGCGGTTTGTTCATTGTGGTGTTTGATGATATTTCAGAGGTGATCACCGCCCAGCGCTCCATGGCCTGGGGCGATGTGGCAAGACGCTTGGCCCATGAAATCAAGAATCCTTTAACGCCGATTCAACTATCTGCCGAGAGAATTCAGCTAAAGTTAAAAGATCATTTGGATCCTCAGCAGCAAGATTTTCTTGAGCGCAGCACGACCACGATCATCACTCAAGTTGAGGCCATGAAGCAGATGGTGAATGATTTTAGAGATTTTGCTAAAACTCCAGAGGCGCAGTTGCAAGAGTTATCAATCAACGATTTGGTGCTTGATGTCTTGGGCTTGTACGGCGGCACCCCGGTGCGCGCAGATCTTGATCGAGCGTGTCCAATGATCATGGCAGATGGGATGCAAATTCGTCAGGTGATTCATAACCTGATTCAAAATGGTTTGGATGCCAGCGTTGAGGCCAATAAAGGCGAATTTTCAATTTTAGTGAAAACAGAGTTTTTGCCTTATCCAGATTCAAATGCTGTTGATAAAGTTGGCAAGGGCATTGTTAAGTTGAGCATTTTGGATGCGGGCACAGGTTTTGCCCCAAGAATTTTAAGTCGTGCTTTTGAGCCCTATGTGACAACCAAGGCAAAAGGAACTGGCCTAGGACTAGCTACTGTAAAGAAAATTGTGGATGAGCACGGCGCAAGAATTGAATTACGCAATCGCATGGAAGACAATCAGACCATTGGTGCTGAGGTGTCTATTTATTTCAATCAACTGGTAAAGCAAAGTTAGTTATGGCAAGTATCTTAGTTGTTGACGATGAGATGGGTATCAGAGAACTTCTCAATGAGATCCTGACGGATGAGGGTCACTCAGTGGTGTCTGCGCAAAATGCAGATGAGGCCAGAAAGGCCCGAGAAAATCTTGAGCCTGATTTGGTTCTTTTAGACATTTGGATGCCAGATGTTGATGGCGTGACTCTTTTAAAAGAGTGGTCTAACAGCGGTCTACTGACCATGCCTGTGGTGATGATGTCAGGGCACGCCACCATTGATACAGCAGTAGAGGCCACCAGAATTGGTGCGGTGAACTTTTTAGAAAAACCAATCGCTCTACAAAAGTTGTTAAAAACAGTTGAGCAGGCCTTACAAAAAGCCCCGCCTAAGGAACTGTTTTCTGTTGAAACAAAAACTGATATCAAGATTGAAGGGGCTGTCCAAACAACCAGCAAAGTCGAGAGCTTCACGTTTGAAGAGATTCAGATCAATCAAGCTGAGTTTAATTTAAGTTACATCGATCTGCCATTAAGAGAAGCCAGAGATTTATTTGAAAAAGCTTATTTTGAATACCACCTCAATCAAGCGTCAGGCAGCATGACACGCGTTGCCGAAAAGACTGGCCTAGAGAGAACCCACCTTTACCGAAAGCTCAAAGCCCTTGGTATTGATGTTGGTAATTACAAAGGTGATTAGGCAGCGCCTTGCCAAAGAAGTTTTGTGCATAAAGTTCATGAAGATTAAACATTCACTATCGCCAAAGATATTTTTATCCTTGGCGATAGTTTTCTTTGCTTCTTTGGTAAATGCGCAGCAAGCCACGGTGGTGGTTTCTGCCAATATGAAGCCAGCCATGGAAGAGATTTATCAACAATACAAAATGACTGGTGGGCAGGATCTCAGAATCATTTATGGCTCATCTGGTAATTTTGCTCGCCAAATACAACAGGGTGCACCGTTTAATTTATTTGTGTCTGCTGACGAGAGTTTTCCAATAGCTTTGAATCGTCAGGGTTTAACGGTGGACGAAGGAAGGGTTTATGCGATTGGCCGATTGGCTTTGATTGCGCAGAAATCAAATAAGTTAAAGCTAAGCTTAAATCCGGAAGATCTAAAAAAGCTGATCAATCAAACCAATAAAATTGCCATAGCGAAGCCTGAGTCAGCGCCTTATGGAAAAGCGGCCATCGATTTTCTGAGCGCACTCGGTTTGTATGAGACCTCAAAGAATAAGATTGTTTTTGGTGAAAACATTTCATCAGCAACGATGTTTGTGACTTCTGGTTCGGCAGGTATCGGATTAACAGCTTATTCTTTGGCCAAATCCAAAGAGGTGATGCATATAGCAGATCACCTTTTAATTCCTAAGAACTTTCATGAACCAATCAAGCAAAGAATGGTGTTATTGAAGAACCCGCCCAAGGCAGCGGTGGATTTTTATGCCCATTTGCAAAGCGCTAAAGCAAAGGGTGTGCTTCGCTCTCACGGTTACTCAAGCCCTTAGCGGGGGTGGGCGGTTTGGGGTAAAAAGCCTTTTATAGTACAATTCTCGATTCTTGGCCTGGTAGCTCAGTCGGTAGAGCAGAGGATTGAAAATCCTTGTGTCGGTGGTTCGATTCCGCCCCGGGCCACCAAGATTCTATAAACCACCTTCGGGTGGTTTTTGTTTTTGGGCTATCTCAGGTTTAATTTGTATAGAATCAATTAATGACAAATATCAACCAGCTACCTGCAGATCTACCTGTTCCTCAAGACGATGGATCAACCAACCATTTGAAGGGAATGAAGCTGCCCAATGTTTCTTTAATTGACACCAATGGTAAGACCGTTAACTTTGGCGATATCAAAGGTAAATTGGTGATCTATTGCTACCCAATGACAGGGCAACCTAATGTTGCCTTGCCGGATGGCTGGGATCAAATTCCTGGGGCTAGAGGCTGCACACCACAAAGCTGTTCATTCAGAGATCATTATCAAGGGCTTCAAGCGTTGGGCGCAGAGGTTGTGGGCTTAAGCGTCCAAACTACCGAGTATCAAAAAGAAATGGTTGATAGACTTCATTTACCATTCCCCGTCGTTAGTGATGCAAGCTATCAATTTCAAAAGGCGTTGAATATGCCAACTTTTGTAGCCGCTGGAATGATTTTGTTAAAGCGAGTGACATTAATTGCGAATGATGGTGTGATCGAGGCTGTTCACTATCCCATCTTTCCAAGTGATAGCGATCCCGCCTGGGTAATCGATTGCTTGAAGAGTCATCAGAATTAGATGTCTTTGCCTCCGGTAATTTTGCCCAGGGCCACCAAGAAATACCGGACACATACTTTACACATCGCACCGTTCAAATAGTTAATGTATATCGCCGATTTATGTGAGAAATTTATTTCACGGGTGAACTTGGTTGGTTGCCAAGGTGACCGAACCGTCGCATCAATTCTACGGTAGCGCCATCTGCCATCAGGTCGCGCTCCAGCCGATAAGTCTCCCCAAAAAAAGCTTGACTGGCCACGCGGTCATTTAGAACAGTTCTAAGAACACTCAGAGCTGCCTCTCGATCAAAGATACTTTCCATATAAAGCACTCTTGTGCCGGCGGAGCCGGCACCGAATGCGTACACAAAATATTGAAACTGCAAATTACCTTCGCGGGGCGTCTTTGGGCCGGTAATGACCGCAATCGCTTTTTTGAACTCACCCGGCTTAAGTTTTTTACCGAGCTCTCGCACGGCTTGATCTAAGGATTCAATCTGGACGTTTGCAGCCTCTGCAGCATTAGCAAGAAGAAGTGGCGCAAGCGTACGAGCGTAAAGATTAATTGAGTCAATGTCGGCATTTCCGCGCATCAAAATAGTGTCGAGATAGGTGCGTGACAGCGACAGGATATTCTGTTGACGAACTCTTTGCAACTCGGAAAATGACGCCTTGGGTAAATCCGCCTGAGCACCGTTTACCTGGTTGAGTAACACCCTTAACCGATCCATCCAGCCTTTATCCCTTGGGTTCTCAAGTAATCCTACCGAAGCAGAATAAACCCCTAGAGGAAGATGCGAAATAGACTTTAAGTAGTGATAAAGAGGTGGCGTATATGGTAGAGAGCCCAAATCCTCACCCCTTATTAAGGTGACGGTATCTGTCACCAGAAATATGGGCTGGTCACTCTTTAACGCAAGCGCTCGAGCGGCCGCGTAAGACTCTCTTGCGGCCGCGTTGAGATCGTTGAACAATGGTGGAGTTGGATTCTGGGCAAATACAGGCAGAATCAAAGCAAAAAAAATTGAAATAGTTCTGAGCGTGATTCTATACATGGCAGTACCAATATCAAAGTGAATGAATTTTTGTGAAATCGCTAAACAATGAGTTTTGCATTCAATTCCCTGATGCGCTCATCTTGATTCGACAGCCTTGCCAAACTATGCCATATTTTGCAGTTAAAGTGACGGGACAAAATACGGTTCGTATTTTAAGAATTTGCACCCATTATGAATAAAGGAAGCCCTGGGCTAGTTGCAGAGCTGGGCCTCCTATCCTGGGCCCTAGACGATCGCACTTCGAGCCACCAATAGTCAAATACTTAATCTTTTCTTAGAGATTCGTATTAAGTAGATGAGCGTGTAATTTTTCAATAAATAACTTTTGCCCTTGATTGACTTGTTTCGACCACTCTTGGCCAGCAGACTCATTGGCGTTATCAGATATAAATTTGTCGGAGATCCAGTCAATCTTATGTTCATGAGCGACTGATGCGATGGCAAACAGCTCCATATCGACCACATCAACCCCATTTTGAGTTAGCCAATCATCTTGTTGGGTTACAAAGCTATCGCC
>JBFZCN010000143.1:0-10242 GCA_041307985.1 Burkholderiales bacterium | reverse complement strand
ACACTTGAAGTCAAAATCCCTGCGGGTATTGATGACGGCATGAGAATTCGCTCGGCTGGCAACGGTGAGCCAGGCGTTAATGGTGGACCAAGCGGTGATTTGTATGTTGAAGTACACATCAAAGTGCACTCAGTGTTCGAGCGTGATGGTGATGACTTACATTGCCAAATGCCAATTTCATTCATTGATGCAGCTTTGGGTGGTGAAATTCAGGTACCAACACTTTCTGGTAAAGCCAGCTTTGATGTTCCAGAAGGAACTCAAAGTGGCAAGACATTCAGATTGAGATCAAAAGGTATCAGAAGTTTGAGAACATCATTGCCTGGAGACTTGTACATCCATGTTCAGGTAGAAACACCCGTGAAACTCAACCAAGAGCAAAAAGATATCTTGAAGCAATTAGATGAAAGTCTGAAATCTGGCGGTGCCAAACACAACCCTCAACAAAAGGGTTGGGTCGATCGCGTGAAAGACTTTTTTAATTAATTAGATTTAAAGCAGTGCTCAGGACCGGGAAATTTCCCGGTTTTGACTTCTTGGACGTAGCATTTAAATGCTTCTTCAATCGAGCTTTGGCCACTCAAGAAGTTTTTAACAAATTTAGGACTTCTGCCTGGGAATGCACCCAGCATGTCATGCATCACCAAGACTTGACCAGAACAATCAGGTCCTGCGCCAATACCAATCGTTGGTATCTGAATTGACTCAGTCACTTTTTTACCAAGCTCTGATGGAATGGCTTCTAAAACTAACAGTTGCACACCAGCTTCTTGCAAGGCTTTGGCATCATTGAGCAAAGTTTGTGCTGATTCTGTTGATTTACCCTGCACTTTGAAGCCACCCAAGGTGTGAACTGACTGAGGGAGTAAACCCAAGTGAGCGCAAACAGGCACACTTCTTTCAACTAAAAACTTAACGGTTTGCGCAAGCCAAGCTCCACCTTCTAACTTAACCATGTGTGCACCTGCTCTCATCAACTGCGCAGCACTTTGCATGGCCTGCTCAGGCGTTGAATAGGATCCGAATGGCATATCAGCAACCAAGAAAGCAGATTCTTGTCCCTTGACGACGCAACTGGTGTGATAGACCATGTGCTCAATCGTTACTGGCAGCGTGCTGGTTTCTCCTTGAACAATATTACCCAGAGAGTCACCAATCAAAATCACATCAACACCAGCCTGATCCATGAGGGCTGCAAAGCTTGCATCATAGGCAGTCAAAACAGCGATTTTCTCGCCTGCTTGACGCATCTCTTGAAGCTTAGAAATGGTCACAAGTCCACGCGTGGTGGATGATTCTTGTAAATAACTCATGTGTATCTTGCCCTTTAAATATGCTGACTAGGGCAATTGCACCCTTGCACCCTATTAATTCTCTGGTGCTCAACATTTGGTATGTATTTCGTTAATTTACCAAATCCTGGCAAGTCAATATCTGGAGCAATTTCTAGAAGGGGGAAAAGAACGAATGATCGCTCAATCATGCGTGGGTGTGGAATCGTTAATCTTTCGTTTTGGATCGATAGGTCATCGTAGGCCAAAACATCCAAATCAAGGGTGCGAGGGGCGTTGATGTAAGGCCGCTCTCTACCAAAAGTGTTTTCAATGTTTTGGCAAATTGTTAATAGATCTTCGGGGGGTAATTGAGTTTCAATTGAAACAACCGCGTTGATGAAATCGGGACCTTCTGCACCAACGGGAGCGCTCTCATACATGCAACTGCGCGTGAGTATCCGTAGCTCAGGATGTTGAGCTAAACAAACAATGGCGTCTTTGATGAGTTGCTGTGTATCACCAATGTTGCCACCAAGACCAATGAAGGCCAATGCCATGGAACTCCCTTTTCAATATAGTTGTACTTTATCGTTTTTTTAATTAGTTTGCTCGACTGCTGGTTTTACAGCTTTCGAGCGCGTTCTGCGACGCCTTTTTTTAGGGGTAGATGAGCTTCCAGCCGCCCCCGGAGTGCTTTTAACCTGCAACATCAGATCTGCTCGGGACAGATCATCGCCTTGCCAGAAATCAGTCCACCACTGGCCGATTTCAGCGTCAAGCTCTTGGGTTTGGCAGCGCAACAGCAAGAAATCGTAGGCAGCTTTGAATTTTGGACTTTCAACCAAGCGATAGGGGTATCGACCCACGCGCTTTTCTAGACGTGGTTGCATGGTCCAAATTTCGCGCATATCAGCCTCATGACGTCTTTGCATGCCCAAAAATTCTTTTTGACGTTCAAAGACCTGATCAATCGCAGCATGCAATGCTGGAACCGCTGGCATTGAAGTGTTTTCAAAATTAGCCCATGCTTCTTGTACGTCATGCCAAAGAAGTGTGGCAAACAAGAAGCCGGCAGAGACTGGCTTACCAGACTTGATTCTTTCATCAGTATTTTCAAGAGATTTCTTAACAAAGGCAGTTCTATCGTCGTCACTCAAGATGACATCAATGAGTGGCAGTATTTTGTGATGTAGACCAACTTTTTCTAAACCTTCAATCGAAGCCCAAGCATGACCAGACATGAGTAACTTAAGAATCTCATCAAATAAGCGTGAACTTGGCACGTCCTGAATCAAATCTCCCAACTCTTCAATTGGTGCAAGGGTGTCTTTTTCAATCACAAAGCCAGTTTTCGCCGCGAATCTGATTGCTCTTAGCATGCGAACTGGATCTTCACGGTATCGTTGATTTGGTTCACCAATCATTCTGATAATTTTGGCGTTTAAGTCTTTCATGCCATCGTGGTAATCCAGCACAACTTCAGTTTGTGGATCGTAGTACATTGCATTGATGGAGAAATCTCTGCGCGTAGCATCTTCTGCCTGATCACCCCAAACATTGTCCCGAAGAATTCTGCCGCTGGCAGCAACATCTGCTTGATCTGCTTGAGCGTGCGCTCTGAATGTAGAAACCTCAATGATCTCTGGGCGTTCTTTGCCATAAAAAGTGACGTGCACAATCTGAAAACGTCGACCAATCAACCTTGAGCGACGGAATAGTTTTTGAACCTGATCAGGCGTGGCATTGGTTGCAACATCAAAATCTTTGGGCGCAATACCGAGGAGCAAGTCACGCACAGCACCGCCCACGATGTAGGCGGAATAACCAGCCTCTTGAAGAACATGAGTTACTTTCACAGCATTCTTTGAAAGTAACTCAGGATTGATTCGATGAGCTCGTTTATTGATTTTTTGAGCAGTCATGGATTGACCATGAATCAGCTTTTTTTGCCCTGTTGGTTTTTTTAGAAATTTATTGATGAATCGACGAATCATGCAAATAATTCCAAAATGGGCCACTGATTTTTTACAGCATGCTCACGCAGTTTGCTGTCTGGATTAGTTGCAACTGGGTGTGATGTTTTTTCAAGTAAAGGTAAATCATTGATGGAGTCAGAATAAAAGTAGCTACTTTGCACAGTGCTCAAAGAAAGCTGTTGATCCTTTAACCATGCTTCTAAGCGAGTGACTTTGCCTTCTTTGAAATTAGGAAGGCCCGACACTTTGCCTGAGAACTTGCCAGTGAGAGGGTCGCCAATCACCTCTGGCTCAGTGGCAATCAAGTGATCAATCTGAAATGCCGCAACAATGGGTCTTGTCACAAAGCTATTGGTGGCGGTAACCACACAACACAGGTCGCCAGCATCTTGGTGGCGTTTGATTAAATCAAAAGCGCTGGGTTTAAGTTGAGGTTGAATCACCTCTTGCATGAACTGAAGGTGCCATTCATTTAATTGCGCTCTTGAGTGATCTGCTAAAGGCTTCAGAGCAAACTCAAGGAAAGCATAGATATCTAAGCGACCAGCTTTGTAGTCAGCGTAAAAGCGTTCGTTTTGCTTGGCGTAATACTCGGAGTCAACCACCCCAATTTTGGCTAAAAATCTTCCCCATTCATGATCGCTGTCAATAGGCAATAAGGTGTGGTCTAAGTCAAATAAGGCAATTTGTGTCATCTATGTAACATTATGCTCAATTTTTTTGAGCAAGCATTTCTTTTAATAGTGGAAGAGTGATTGCCCTTTTGGTTTCAAGAGAGTAATTGTCCAAAGCTTCTAATAGGGACATCAGGCTTGGCATGTCGCGATGAAAGTGCTTTAAAAGCCAAGGGACGACCTCATTAGAGATTTGTAATCCTCGTTCGTTGGCGGCTTGCTGAAGCGCTTGTAATTTTTCAGAATCAGAAAGAGCATGCATCTGAAACACCAAACCCCAAACCAAGCGTGTTTTTAAATCTTCTCGTATTTTTAAATTAGAAGATGGCGCAAGACTGGCGGTGATCAAGTGTTGATGACTTGCCTCGCGAATCAAATTATGAAGTCTGAATAAGGCACCTTGGGCAAAATCACTCAAATGATCAACATCGTCAACGCAAAGTAAGCCAGGCGCTTGATTGTTTTCAACCAAAACATCTGCGCAGGCGCGCCATTCATCCATGCTACTGTCATGATTGAGCAGATAAGCATTGATACCTAATTCAGATGCTTGCAGTCGAAGAGCTGATAGGAGGTGGGTACGACCCGACCCACTGGCACCCCACAAATGAATCATCTTTGAATCAGCACTTAAAGTATTTTTTTCTGAAGGGGCTTTTTGCCATTTGCTTTGAATGTCTTTTAAAACGGCGATTAAATTTTCATTGCCAGTGGCAATGAAATTATCCAGCGTAGGCTTTGGTGTGTGACCAAGATCCAGTGCTATTTGGCGAGGCAAAGACGGCAGCTGAGACACTAAGACTAACCTTTGTACCAAGAGGAGTTTTTATAAAACACCATCAAGTGCCGTCCCAAGACCAACACAATCGCACTCATTGGAAGGGCCAGGAGTACCCCGAAGAAGCCGAACCAACTACCAAAAAGAATCAAGGCAAAAACCACCAAGACTGGATGTAGGCCGATTTTCTCTCCCACCAATTTAGGTGTTAAGAAGAAGCTCTCAATTGTTTGACCAACGATGTAGAGCGCTAGCACAGCCAAAATACTGACACCTGTCTCTGCTTGCAATAGAGCGGATAGAAGAGCCAGAATGAGAGCAACACCATAACCGATATAAGGGATGAAAATCGCCAACCCTGTGAAAAGGCCCAGAGCAATCGCACCGGTCATGCCTAAAAAAGAAAGGCCAATTGAATAGTAAATAGATAGAACTGCAATCACCAAGAGTTGACCTCTCAGGTATTGGGATAGAAGTTCATCAATCTCCACCAAGATTTGCTTGGTTTGACCAAGCCATCTTGGAGGAAGCATCGGGCTCATTTTTTGGAAAAAATCTTCCCATTGAATGATCAAATAAAAAACCACAAAAATGATTAAGACAATGCCAACGATGCTGCCAATGATGGTTTGTCCTGAATTTAAAACTGTTGATAAACCATGACTGATCAATGTGTCAGCATTGTTGGACAGATGAGCGCTGACTTTGGTTTGAATTGTTTCCTGAATTTTTTGTAGATCAAAGCCAAGTGCCAGGTTATCCAACCAAGGTTGAATGAGATTTTGAATTTGTGCAAGCCAAGTGGGCAGTTGCTGTCTTAAGGCAGGTAATTCTTTTTGTAAAACACTTAAAAAAAGTACCGTTAAGCCAAAAATACCTAAAAAACCGATTAAAACCGTCAAAAATGCAGAGACAGTTTTATGTGCGCCTAAGCCCACAAGGCTCTTGTATAAAGGCCTTAAGACATAAGCCAGGATAAATGCAGCCAAGAAAGTTGTTAATAAAGAAGCCATAGGTTTAACGTATCCACTAGAATTCTAAGATTCTACTGATTCAAATACATTTATAGCCATGTCTGATCAAAATTCTTCTAAATCTCAAGGTCTTTCTTACCGCGATGCGGGTGTTGATATGGAGGCTGGTGACGCGCTGGTTGAGCGTATCAAGCCGATGGCAAAGAAAACCATGCGCGAAGGCGTTTTGGCAGGTATTGGTGGGTTTGGAGCCCTTTTTGAGGTACCCAAGCGCTACAAAGAGCCAGTCTTGGTCTCTGGTACGGACGGAGTTGGTACAAAGTTAAAGCTGGCTTTTGACTGGAATCGTCACGACACGGTTGGCCAAGACTTGGTGGCCATGAGTGTGAATGACATTTTGGTGCAGGGCGCCGAGCCACTATTTTTCTTAGATTATTTTGCTTGCGGTAAGTTATCGGTTGATACAGCTGCAACAGTGGTGGGTGGTATTGCTCAAGGTTGCGAATTGGCTGGCTGCGCATTGATTGGTGGCGAAACAGCAGAAATGCCTGGCATGTACCCAGAAGGTGAATATGACTTAGCTGGCTTTGCTGTGGGAGCGGTTGAGAAGTCAATCATTATTGATGGCAGAAGCATTCAAGCGGGCGACGTGATTTTAGGTTTGGCATCGAGCGGTGCTCACTCAAATGGCTATTCTTTGATCAGAAAAATCATTGATCGCGCAGGCGCCAAAGCCAATGATGATTTTCATGGCCAAAGCATGACGGATGTTGTGATGGCGCCAACCCGCATTTACGTCAAATCAATGTTGGCATTGATCGCCAAAATCAAAGTGAAGGGCATGGCTCACATCACTGGCGGCGGTTTGGTTGAAAACGTACCGCGTGTATTACCTGAAAACACCCAAGCTGTTTTGCATCGCGATGCATGGCAGTTGCCACAGCTATTCCAATGGCTGCAAAAAAATGGCGGCGTTGAAGACGCTGAGATGCACCGCGTGTTCAATTGCGGTGTTGGCATGGTGGTGATTTTGAGCGCATCCGATGCAAAAGCTGCCAAAGCGCAACTTGAGTCAACGGGTGAGACGGTCTATGAATTAGGTGAGATCGTTGAAAGACCTGTTGGCGCACATCAAACCATCGTTATTTAATTCAATATCTAAATAAATCATTCAAATTAAATAACTTGATAGTGAGCAAGTACAGCTTGCTCACATTGCTTCATTTGACTTCCATCTAAGGGGTCAACCATTTCTTTCAATTGAATGCCCCTGAGCCATGTCAATTGTCGCTTGGCCAATTGCCTTGTCGCAGCAATCGCTTGATCTTGAAATTCTTGAAAAGTGATATTACCTTCCAAATGATCCCAAGCTTGACGATATCCCACCGCTCTCATGGAAGGTAAATCTTGATGTAAGCGGGGATTTTGACGAAGTGCTTTCATCTCATCTAAAAAACCTTCAGCCATCATGACTTCAAAGCGCTTTGCAATTCGGTCATGCAATACCGAGCGATCGCTGGGTTCAATTGAAATCAAGCGAAGATTGATGGGGGTATTTTGGTCGTCGCTGTCGTTACTATCACTGCCACTACTGCCGCCGCCCCCTCTGCCACTGTCTTTCGGTTGTTCTTGAAGCCACTCAGACATGGGTTTGCCGCTTTGTAAATAAATTTCAAGGGCTCTTTGTACACGTTGGGCGTCATTTTTCTCAAGTCTTGCAGCAGTTTCTGGGTCAACTTGTCTTAATTCATCATGAATGGCTGGCCAACCAAGTTTTGCTGCTCGCGATTCAATGTCTACTCGGATTTCAGGAGAGGCTGCTGGCATATTTGATAAGCCATGTGCGAGTGCCCGCCAGTAAAGCATCGTGCCACCAACAATCAATGGGATGTTATTTCTTTCTCGTATCTCTTTGAGCCACTGCTTGGCATCACGCGCAAATTTTGCTGCCGAATAGGGATCTTCTGGCTCAGCAATATCAATGCCATGATGGCGCACTTCTTGCATTTGAGCATTGTTTGGTTTGGCGGTGCCAATGTCCATGCCTCGGTAAACAAGCGCTGAATCCATGCTGATGATTTCAATGGTTTTACCAAGCTGTTTTGCTGACCGAGCGATGGTCATGGCCAGTGAACTTTTACCGCTTGCCGTTGGGCCGACGATGGTGATAACCGATTGTTCAGATGTCATGATTAATGGCCACGCAGCTATGACTTTTTCTTTTGAAGCAATCGGATTCGATTAATGATGACGGTACTGCTCTTCAAGCTCAATGATCTGCGCTCGGATTTCATCTAAGTCACTTGCATCCTCTGTGCCATCCAAATACTTTTGCATATCTTCAATGGCGGGTCTGATGTAATCAAGTTGTGCCAATGCAATACCACGGTCCCTGATTTCTTCTAGAGCATCTGGAAGCAAAATGACCAAGCGCTGTTGAACACCCAGAAGTCGCTCCCATCTTTCTTGTTGTGTGTAGATGGCTTTTAGGTTGCGCAAAAAGCGAGACAAGATTTCTCTAGAGCTTGATGATCTTAAAAACGCACTCAAAGGTAATTGGTAATCGCCACGATATCCCTGGGCGTCCAAATATGGGTCTAACATTTGTTGAAGTTCTTCTTTCGACAGTGATGTTCCGGTCAAGGGATCAAGGATTACTTCACCTTGAGGTAGTGATAGGCGAACCATGAAATGGTTTGGAAAAGAAACACCTTTGATGTTCAGGCCGATTTGCTGGCCAAGCTCCATGAAGATCAAAGCCAAGGAAATTGGAATACCCCTTCTTGTTTCTATAACGCTGTGCAAGTAAGAGTTATTCGGATCATAGTAGTCGTTGCGGTTGGGCCCAAACCCTAACTCTTTATAAAAGAAGTTTTTTAAGATTTGTAACTTTTGAATCCCAGCCATCTCATGAGTGACGCGTTGTTTGAGTTTGTCACCCAATAAATCTAACTCATCAAACACATGTTGAACCACCAGATCTGGGTATGCGTGTTGAGCAATCGCAATCGCTGATTCTGTTAAAGGAAAATGCTCATCCTCTGAAACCAGTGAGGCAAAGTAATCAAGTTGTTGTGTTGGCATAGTTCTAAAAAATTTGTTTTATGTTGCTTTGTATAAAAAATCTTTAACTCTAAAACCCGTTAGCCATAGAGTACTCATGTAAACACCACCGGCCAGTGCCAACCATAAACCTAGCCAAGCAATTCTGATGAATGGGGTATTTCTCAATTCTAACCAGTCATGTTGACGTGCACCAAAGTAAAAAATAATACCAATTGCCACCAAGGCAATGCTCAGCTTGAATAAAAATTTAAGCCAGCCAGCATTTTTTGCTAGCAAGTCTTGTTTATGTAGCCCGCGCCATAGAAGGTAGGCATTAAGACAGGCACCCAAGCCAATTGAAAGGGCCAGGCCTGCATGATTGAGCCATGGCACTAAAACAATATTGGCTAATTGAGTTAACACCAAAACAGTGATGGCGATTTTCACGGGTGTTTTGATGTCTTGTCTTGAGTAATAGGCTGGTGCCAGAATTTTGATCAAGATCAAACCAACCAAACCAACCCCATAGGCAGCCAAGGCATGCTGAGTCATCGTCACATCTATTGCTGTGAACTGACCATAGTGATACAAGACGGTTGCTAGTGGCTGACCAAATAAAAATAATGCTAAAGCAGCTGGCGCTGCCAAGACAAATGTTAACTTTAAGCCCCAATCAATTAACTGAGACATTTGTGTTTTATCTTCAAGTGCATTTGCTTTTGAAAGACTGGGTAATAAAACTGTGCCAATCGCAACACCTAGCAAAGCAGTGGGAAACTCCATCAAGCGATCTGCGTAGGAAAGCCAAGACACACTTCCTACGGCAAGATGTGACGCAATATTGGTATTGATGATGAGTGAGAGCTGAGCCACTGAGACGCCAAACAAAGCAGGCAACATCAGGCGCAATACTTTTTTTGCGCCGGGGTGATTCCAAGCGCTCTTGATTTTGCTAAAGCTCAATCCAATGCTGGGTAGCATGCCAATTTTTTTAAGAGCAGGTATCTGAATCGCTAATTGAGTGATGCCACCAACGATCACGCCAACACCTAGGGCGTAAATTGGAGTTTCAAAATAGGGCGACAATAACCACGATGAAAAGATCATGGATAAATTCAATAAAACTGGCGTGAAGGCCGGTACGGCAAATTTCTTATAAGTATTTAAGATGCCAGCAGATAGGGACACCATTGAAATAAGACCAATGTAAGGAAACATGATCCGAGTCAGCGTCAAGCTGGCCTCATGCGCTCCTGTTTCACGAATACCAGAGGCCACCAAGAAAATGATCCAGGGGGCGCCAATCACTCCCAAAATCACGGTTGCCAACAACGCCCAAAATAATAGGGTGGCAATTGCGCTGACCATCAAGGAGGTGCCTTCCTGGCCTTCTTTGGTGTTGGTTTCGCTTAAAACCGGCACAAATGCCTGAGAAAAAGCCCCTTCAGCAAATAAACGCCTTAATAAATTGGGGATTCTGAAGGCCACATTGAAGGCGTCTGTCCACTCTGAGGCCCCGTA
>JBFZCN010000142.1:0-3104 GCA_041307985.1 Burkholderiales bacterium | reverse complement strand
GAACCATAGTCCGTAGCACCCACAGTATGAGCTGAATTAGCTGGTACTGCATAGTAGCTGTGCACAAAATAAAACGAGGCATTGTCTGGAATGCCCTCCCATAGTGCATGCGCTTGGGTTTGTTGAACTTGATTCCAACCCATGTGCGGCACTTTGAAGTGTGAGCCATCCGCCTGATTTTTTCCAGCCAAATCAAAACGAATCACCTTGCCCGGTAATAAACCAAGACCTGGCGTGACATCTGTTCCAGCGGGCGCATCAAACCGAACCTCGGTACTACTCTCAAACAGCATTTGCTCACCCACACAAACACCCAGCATTGGTTTGGTGCGGCTGGCTTCTAAAACGGCGTCCAATAAACCAGATTCTTGTAAATGTGACATGCAATCAGGCATGGCACCTTGTCCTGGCAGCACCACTTTGTCTGCGGCTTTGATTTCTGCCACTTTTGAAGAGATCATCACTTTCGCTTCAGGAGCAGCATGCATCAATGCCTGCGCAACTGAGCGCAGATTACCCATTCCGTAATCGACAATGGCAATACTTGGTGAATTTTTAGACAAGGTCTGAACCTAATAGCGGACAGGTGAGTGGACGAGTTTTTACAAACTACCTTTTGTAGAAGGAACCACACCACTGGCACGAGGGTCTAATTCCAAAGCCATGCGCAAAGCACGGCCAAAGGCCTTGAACACTGTTTCAATTTGGTGGTGCGCATTGATGCCGCGAATATTGTCGATGTGCAAAGTCACACCCGCGTGGTTCACGAACCCGCGGAAAAACTCAATCGTTAAATCAACATCAAAGTCACCCACGCGTGCGCGTGTGAACGGCACATGGAACTCCAAGCCTGGACGACCTGAAAAATCAATCACGACTCGTGACAAGGTTTCATCCAAAGGCACATAAGAATGGCCATAACGAGTGATGCCTTTTTTATCGCCCACTGCCTTGGCAATCGCTTGACCCAAAGTGATACCTACATCTTCAACGGTGTGGTGATCATCAATGTGCGTATCGCCCTTTGCTGTTACAGCCAAGTCGACCATGCCATGACGTGCAATTTGATCAAGCATATGATCTAAATATGGGACTCCAGAATTAAGTTGAGCTTTGCCCGTGCCATCCAGATTGAGAACAACCTGTATTTGGGTTTCTGAGGTATTACGAGTGACGTCTACGTTGCGCATACCGTCATAATATCACCGTCCCCCTGAAATTCCACCCCGTGGTAACCTTCTGAAGGTGATGATTTTGAACGAAATTAGCTAAAAATCATTGAAATAACCGCATAAATTACTGAATTAATAAGGCAAGACAAGAAGATGAGCCGTTTTTGGAGCAAAACTGTTAAAGAGTTAACGCCCTATGTTCCGGGCGAACAACCCAAATTAAGCCAACTCATCAAGCTCAATACCAATGAGAGTCCTTATGGTCCCTCTCCGAAAGCATTGGCCGCCATCGCTGCCGCCAATAATGAAGCCTTGCGTCTTTATCCAGATCCGAATGCAGATGAACTAAAACAAAGCATTGCCAAACTTCATGGCCTAACACCCAATCAGGTATTTATTGGCAATGGTTCCGATGAAGTATTGGCCCATGCGTTTTTGGGTTTACTCAAACATGAAGATCCCATTCTGTTTCCAGACATCTCTTACAGCTTTTATCCGGTCTACTGCAAACTCTATGGCATCGCTTTTGAGAACATCCCCCTCAGTGATGACTTTTCAATTTCAGTTGATGATTATCTAAAGAAAAACAATGGCCGCAACGGGGGGATTATTTTTCCAAACCCCACTGCACCTACAGGTAAAGCTTTACCTTTGAAAGATATTGAAAAACTTATTCAAGCAAACCAAGGCAGCGTTGTGGTGATTGATGAAGCTTATGTTGATTTTGGAACTTCATCAGCCGTATCTTTGATCAAGCAATACAACAATCTCTTGGTCACTCACACCCTATCAAAGTCTTATGCTTTGGCTGGCTTGCGCGTTGGCTATGCCCTTGGCCACCCTGATTTGATTGAAGCCTTAGAGCGAGTTAAGAACAGTTTTAACTCTTACCCGATTGATAGATTAGCAATGGCTGGTGCCATGGCAGCGATTGAAGATCAAGACTACTTGAACAAGATCAGTCAGGCCGTCATCAACACACGCGAGAGTTTGGTGCAAACATTAAATACCCTTGGCTTTGAAACAATTCCATCTTCGGCGAATTTTATTTTCACAAAACATCCGAAACACGATGCAGCGCAATTGTCTGCAGCACTTCGCGAAAAGCACATCATCGTGCGTCACTTTAAATTACCGAGGATTGATCAGTATCTTCGCATCACCATCGGCACTGACGAACAATGCGAGGCTCTAGTAAAAGCGATCAAAGAGATTCTTTAAATCACTTCTAGTAACAACTGTTGCATCGGCATCCATTTAGGCAATACCTCTGGTAAAAAATGCCACTGCACTAATACCCACTGACATGCATGCAACCATCAAACCTCCCAGACGATTAAATAGCTTGCTAGTTAATACATCTGCCATGCAGTTAATTTCGCCTTCCAAATGGGAAACTTTTTTATCTAAAAGATTAAATTTCACATCAAGAAGATCAATTTTCTTATCTAGATGATCAAACTTTTGATCAATTTTTTCATTCAACTGATCTCTAACTTCATACAACTCTTTCTTGGTTACAAAGTCATGTGTGGCATTTAAATTCATACCCACACCTTCGGCAATGACCTCTGCTTGAGATTGACTGAACCCAACAGCTTGTAATTCTTTTGAGTATTGAAGGGTGCTGAATGATGTCATGTTCATATTGTCTCCTCTTAAAACAGAATTTTATAGGTTTTATAAGCAAGAAATCAAATCGACAAAAGTAATGGCGCACAGTTTGTGCGCCATTACTTTTAATACTTGTTCTGGAATTTACTTATTGGATTTAATTTTTGAGTCTTAACTCTGCAGCTCTTGCGTGCGCTTGTAAACCTTCGCCGTGCGCCAAGGTGCTGGCGATCTGACCCAACTTCTGAGCGCCCACTTCACTGACTTCGATCATGCTTGAACGCTTGATGAAATCGTAAACACCCAAAGGAGATGAGA
>JBFZCN010000141.1:0-2612 GCA_041307985.1 Burkholderiales bacterium | reverse complement strand
AAATAGGACTCAAGCTCATGAACGAGTGACTCCTTTTTCAAATTTCACTACCTGCATTCTTTGTTTTACATTGGTGCGGTCTTTGACATCGCCGGCTAATTGACCACAGGCTGCAGCAATATCGTCACCGCGAGTTTTTCGCACCGTTGTGATGATTCCAGCGTCCATCAGTCGCTTGGCAAAATCTTGCACGCGCGCAGGACTTGATTTCTTCAAGCCAGAATCAGGGAAAGGATTGAATGGAATCAAATTCAATTTGCAAGGAATTTTCTTGAGCAACTCAACCAGCTCTTTCGCATGTTGATCAGAATCGTTCACGCCGTCCAGCATGCAATATTCAAATGTTAAAAAATCCCTCGGAGCAAAAGGCAAATAACGCATACAAGCAGCCATCAATTCTTTTAAGGGATATTTTTTATTGATGGGCACCAACTCATCTCGCAGCGCATCGTTGGGCGCATGCAATGAAACAGCCAGTGCCACAGGTAAGTCATTCGCTAAACGATCCATCATGGGAACAACGCCTGACGTGGATAAGGTCACGCGACGACGCGATAAGCCATAAGCATTGTCACTTAACATCAAACGCATCGCACCAACCACGGGTTCATAGTTGAGCAGAGGTTCGCCCATGCCCATCATCACCACGTTTGAAATCACCCGACCTTCGTGTTCATCAAGTGGTGTGCCATCGTAACCATCAATCCGTTTGATTGCGCCAGGCTCTTTGCGCAAAGTGTGCTCGGCCATCCACAACTGACCGATGATTTCACCGAGCGTGAGATTTCTTGAAAAGCCCTGCTTGCCTGTAGAACAAAAACTACAGTTCACCGCACAACCTGCCTGAGAAGAGATACACAAAGTGCCTCGATCATCCTCGGGGATGTAAACCATTTCTACTGCATTGCCATCAGCAACGTCTAACAACCACTTACGGGTGCCATCGGCTGCTTGCTGATCACTGATAATTGGAAGAGCCGATACGCAAGCTTTTTCAGCGAGGGTGGCTCTGAATGTTTTGGCCAAGTCGCTCATCTGAGCAATATCAGCCTCACCGCGCTGATGAACCCAGCGCATCAACTGTTGAGCACGAAAGGGTTTCTCCTGGAGGGACGCGATGTAATCGCTCATTCCCTCAGGATCAAAGTTCAGTAAGTTGATGCGTGAGTCAATCAATGGGATGTATTAACGAGAGAAAACTTGCATGCCTGGGAAGAAAAATGCAATTTCAACCGCAGCTGTTTCAGGAGCGTCTGAGCCGTGTACTGCATTCGCATCAATGCTGTCAGCAAAGTCAGCGCGAATCGTACCTTTGTCAGCTTTCTTAGGATCAGTTGCACCCATCAATTCACGGTTCTTAGCAATGGCGTTCTCACCTTGTAAAGCTTGAATCATCACTGGGCCTGAAATCATGAAATCAACCAAGTCTTTGAAGAAAGGACGCTCTTTGTGAACACCATAGAACTGCTCAGCTTCTTGACGTGAAAGATGGGCCATCTTGGCAGCAACAACTTTCAAGCCAGCAGACTCAAAACGAGCGTAAATTTGACCAATAACGTTCTTCGCTACTGCATCTGGTTTGATAATAGAAAGGGTGCGCTCAATTGCCATGAATAAACTCCATTGATAGATAGATTAAAAACCCCAAATTATACAGTGTTCATGAGGGATTTCCCGAGTAGGAAATAGCTAAAAGCGTTGATTTTTAAGGAAAAGTCCTCAAATCTTATGGCTAAAATATGGCTTAAAAGGCAAAAAGGTATAAAAACACCCCTATTTGTCTATCAACAATCGATTTACCCCTTGAAATTC
Organism: Burkholderiales bacterium; assembly: GCA_041307985.1. Taxonomy (GTDB): domain Bacteria; phylum Pseudomonadota; class Gammaproteobacteria; order Burkholderiales; family Burkholderiaceae; genus Polynucleobacter. The sequence continues at coordinate 800 of JBFZCN010000141.1, read as the reverse complement.
ATGAGAAATGTCTATACTTACTGTACGAGTCCAGTGGTGGACGAGTCATGTTTACACATAAAGGAGTATCAATGAGCGATTTAAACACTTATGGTTTTGGAAATAGCGGCGCTACATCCAGCGTTCAGGTCCGCAACCGAGTGTTGCGTAACACCTACGCACTTTTAGCGTTATCAATGGTGCCTACAGTTTTAGGCGCTTGGATTGGTGTTGCGATAGGATTTTCACTCTTTGCTGGAAGCCCTTTCATTGGTTTGATCGTGTTTTTAGCGATCGCATTCGGTTTTTTCTGGGCCATTGAGAAAAACAAAGATTCTGGTCTTGGTGTGGTTCTATTGCTAGGCTTCACATTCTTCATGGGTCTGATGCTTTCACGCTTGATTGGTTCAATCCTCGGATTTAGCAATGGCGCAAGCTTGATCATGACAGCCTTTGGTGGTACCGCAGTGATTTTTGCCGGTATGGCAAGCTTGGCTGGAACCGTTAAGAAAGATTTGTCACAAGGTTTTGGCAAATGGTTATTCATCGGCGTGATTTTGTTGATTCTTGCTTCAGTGGCTAACATTTGGCTACAGATGCCTGCTTTGATGCTCACAATCAGTGTTGTAGCGATTGCGATCTTTTCAGCATTCATCTTGGTTGATGTTCAGCGCGTGATCAACGGCGGTGAAACAAACTATGTGGTTGCAACTTTGGGCATCTACTTAAGCGTATACAACGTATTCAGCAATTTGCTAGCGTTGTTGGGTATTTTCGGTGGTGATCGCGAGTAAATAAATTCGCAAACTTCCGCTTAAAAG
>JBFZCN010000140.1:0-5580 GCA_041307985.1 Burkholderiales bacterium | reverse complement strand
CAGGCATGTCATTGATAGCCAAAGCAAAATTAGCGTAGAGCGAGCTCACCAAACCAAATAGCAAGCCGACCAGTGATGTGCGATGTTTCATCTTCGTTCCCATTTAATAAATTCTTGAATCTATTGCACCGCATTATCGGCAATGCATTTGTTATCCCGCAATTATATTTGTAATTTGACCTAGTGCAATAAATTACTAATCAATTGAGGTATTTACACTAGATTAATTAGGTATTAAGGTATGTGTGCGCTTGCTTACTTATTTTTTAGACCTAACAATTTGATCGGGGCTGATGGTAGTTATTCCGGCCTTCTTTTGAGCAAGTAAAGCATCCGGCGCCCAAGCATGTCCGTAGACAACTTCGAGTGTGATTGTTAAATGAGATGACGCCTCAATCAAACGCTCCGCTGTATCGGGGGAAGTTAACAATCCCAGGTTAAAAGCTTCTTTGCATAACAAATGAGGGTCATCGTAGGACAAAGTCAGATACTCCATGTCCATGACTGGCTCAGCAAAACCAGCTTGAAGTAATCCATCCCCAACATCATGCATGTCAAAGCTACCCGCATTCCTGAGCACACAGTCGCCGGGGAAAAGCTTTGTGAGCTCTTTGCCCGTATCAGGGCCAAGATAACTGAACATCAATAGACCTTCAGGCTTGAGTCTGTTTTTCCACTGCTTCATTAATGCGGTGGGGTCGCTCTGAAAATGCAACTCCAAGTTGGACCAAATCAAATCAAAATCAGTACCAGTCATATTTAAAGGTGCTTCGTATTTATAAAAATGTTGGCGTGTGATTTTTTTAATCAGCTTCTGCAAAGCATTTGAAGAATAACTTCTATCAAAACAGTGGTGCTCAGCCTGGGGATAGAGAGCAGCTAGAACAGATAGATTTAACGCCCCAAGATGGCCTACTTTTTGGGGCTGTAAACGAACTATCTCCAATTTTTCAACCATGCGTTGTGCAATTTCTAAAGATAGAAACTCAGGAATAGCTCTTGAATGTGAGCTTAAAGCTGAACTTGGCACTGATGATGGTGTGGGCATAGGCGCTCAGTATACTGAGCGCGCCATGAATTTACTCCTGCCTACTTCCTGTATTGGGTGCAAGGAGTTTCAAACGGCAACGATATGCCAAAAATGTCGCAAACGATTAAAAGACTCTCAGATTCAAAGATGTGCTCAATGCGCTCTTCCAATAGCACCTCATGAAAAAAATCACCTGTGCATTGATTGCCAGAGAAAAAAGCCAGCTTTTGACACAACACTTTGCCTTGACAGTTATGGCGGATTTTTAACAGAAGCCATTCACTCGTACAAATACCAACATCAAATCGCTATCGCTCACGGGCTATTGGATGCTTGGACGCAGGTTCATCCACGGAAGCTGGATCCACAGTCAGTTGATTGGATATTGCCCATACCCATGAGTCAAGAAAAACTTCATCAAAGAGGCTTCAATCAATCATGGGAACTGTGCAAATTATTTTCAAAAAAACTCAAAATTAAAAGTAATTGGAAGGTGATCAATCGAATACACATTGATGGCGATCAAGTTGCCGCCAGCAAACAAGAACGTGCACAACGCTTGATCAATGTTTTCTCAATCGATACCAACAAGATGGATCTGATCAAGAATAAACACATTGTTTTAATTGATGATGTCATGACCACTGGGGCAACTTTGAACGTTGTTGCAAAACTACTTAAAGATTTTGGGGCGCAAAGTGTTCATAATTGGGTGATTCTTAGAACACCTAATAAATCACCATGCTAAATATCGTTCTTGTAGAACCAGAAATTCCTCCCAACACAGGCAACATCATTCGCCTGTGTGCCAACACTGGTGCGCAACTTCACTTGGTCAAACCCCTGGGCTTTCCTCTTGAGGACAAAAGCTTGAAACGGGCGGGCTTGGATTATCACGAATACGCCAACATGAAAGTTCATGAAAGTTGGGAAGATTTTCTTAGGCAAGAAAAACCTGCGCAAGACAGGATGTTTGCCCTCACCACCAAAGGAAGCGGAACGCTGGCCAAGTCTCAATTTCAAGAAAATGACTACTTGGTTTTTGGATCTGAAACCAGGGGTTTATCACAAGTAATTCGTGATCAATTTCTTCCAGAGAATCGTGTGCGCTTACCAATGCGTGCAAACAGTCGTAGTCTGAATCTGTCAAACACTGTCGCAGTGATGATCTATGAAGCATGGCGTCAAATGGATTTCAAAGGCGGCGAATAGTTGCCCACTTCATTTTTAGGCTTCAGACTTGGCGTCTCTACCCATCAATAACTTAACCGCTGTTGCAGCATCCAATTCTTTGAACAACACTTCACACACCATGTGTGTGATGGGCATCTCAATGCCTTTAGACTTTGCAAGATCACTCACGGCTTGTGCGCACAACACGCCCTCAGCAACGTGGCCTAGATGACTGAGTATTTCTGGTAATTTTTTTCCCGTGGCCAGTTGCAGACCAACACGTCGGTTTCTTGATAAGTCACCAGTGGCGGTCAAAATCAAATCGCCCACACCAGTCAAACCCATGGCGGTTTCGGATTTGCCCCCCATGGCCGTCATCAAACGCATCATCTCGGCTAAACCACGAGTCAATAAGGCCGCCCTGGCATTCAAGCCCAAGCCCAAGCCATCGCCAATGCCTGTTGCAATCGCAAGAACATTTTTAATGGCACCGCCCAGTTCAACGCCAACAATGTCGTTGCTGCCATAAATGCGCATATTCCCATGATGCAAAGCATCTTGAACCAAGGCAATTAAATCATTTGAATCACTTGCAACAGTCAGTGCACAAGGCATCCCTTTTGCAACCTCTGAAGCAAAACTTGGGCCTGAAAGAACTGCAGTTTTGATGCCTCGATCGTTAGCAGAGGCAAGTGTTAACTCGCGCGCAATCACTTGATGTGGCATCAATGAAGTTTTTGGCTCCAGCCCCTTGCACAACCAAACCCAATTCTTTGGGATTCTTTGAAGTTGTAGTAATTTATCTACCGTTTCCTTTAAACCAGAAACAGGTGTTGCTATCAGCAATAAATCTTCTTCAACACAATTTTCAAATAACTCATTCCAATCGCTGCTGATTAAAAGTTCAGCTGGTAATTGAATATCTTGAAGGTAGCGTTGATTAAGGCCTGTTGCTTGAATACTTTTGGCAAGCTCTGAAGACCGGCTCCACAAAGTAACCGGAAGTCTTTTTTTATTTTTTGAGGCATGCATGGCCATAGCGGTTCCCCATGCACCTGCCCCAAGAAAATAAATGTGCTTCATCAGTTAGGCAGAATAATTCCGCTGTCGTTTGAAGCTTCTGCTTGACCTGCCTGTGCCATGCGCTGTTCGTACAAAGCGTGGAAATTAATTTCAGCCAAATGAACTGGCTGAAATCCTGCGCGACTGATCATGTCCGCAATATTTGCGCGCAAATAAGGGAACAAAATAGTTGGGCAAGCGATTGCTAACAAAGGACTCATTTGCTCTTCAGGCATATTGCGAATCTCAAAAATACCTGATTGCTGAGCCTCTACCAAAAAGAGCACCTTGTCTTCAACCTTGGTTGTAACGCTGCCAATCAAGGTGACGTGAAAATTAACGTCATCTAATTGATTGGCCTGAATGTCCACTTGAACTTCTAATTTTGGCTCGCCTTGGTTTAACAAGATTTCTGGGGCATTGGGCTGCTCCAAAGAAATATCTTTTAGATAAACGCGCTGAATTTGAAAACTTGGGTCTTGGCCCACTTCACTATTGACTGCTTCTGTCATATTTTTTCCTATTTACTTGCCCAATAATGGGTCTAATTTACCTGCTTTATCCAATGCTGATAGGTCATCAAAACCCCCAACATGTGTTTCACCTATAAAAATTTGCGGTACCGTGCGACGCCCAGTTCTGCTCATCATTTCTTCACGACGCACTGGGTCGACATCCACCAAGATTTTCTCTGTGATTTCAACCCCTTTAGAGACCAACAACCTCTCAGCCATGATGCAATATGGGCACACTCTGGTGCTGTACATGGTAATTTTTGTCATGATTTACTTTTGCTTGATGAGCGGCATACCTGCCTGATTCCAAGCGGAAATTCCACCTTCCATGCAGACCACCTCTTTACAACCTGCTTTTTTCAGCTTTACAAGGGCAGTATTTGATTTATTTCCGCTCAAACAAACTAAAATGATAGGCTTATTGCTATCAATTTTTGCTTGTTTTAAGCCTGAATCAAGCTCTGAAAGTGGCAAATGCTTAGAATTTGGAATGTGTCCTGCCTTGTATTCATTAGCTTCGCGGATATCAAGAATCTGTGCGTTACGCTGATTAACCCACTGCACAGACTCATGAATACTGAGCAACTGTTTGTTGAGGCGGCCCAGGATCTGGGGCAATGCCAAGGCCAATCCCGATGCAAACAGGGTGGAAAGAAGTAATAAATTATTTGTATTTGTTAAGAAGTCCATTAGTAAATTATAGAATGTGAATATGAAACAACTCGTACTTATTCGCCATGGCGAATCCCAGTGGAACCTAGAAAACCGATTTACCGGCTGGGTTGATGTTGATTTAACCCCTACCGGCATCCAGCAAGCTATTAAAGCTGGAGAGAGTTTAAAGGCTGCCGGGTATGATTTTGACATTGCTTACACATCCGTGCTGAAAAGGGCCATCAGAACCCTTTGGCACGCTCAAGAAGCCATGGATAGACTTTGGCTGCCAGTGGTACATAGCTGGCGCCTAAATGAGCGTCATTACGGGGCTCTTGCAGGCTTAAATAAGGCTGAAACCGCCGCTAAATATGGTGATGATAAGGTTCACATGTGGAGACGATCTTACGATGTCAGGCCTCCCTTGCTAGATCCGAGTGACCCAAGAACATCATTTAATGACCCCCGTTACTCAAAACTCAAAAAAGAAGAGATTCCCCTGGGTGAGTGCTTAAAAGACAACGTTGCTCGTGTTTTACCCCTTTGGGAAGAATCCATTGCACCGGCCTTGCGCTCCGGCAAGAGAGTTTTGATCGCGGCCCATGGCAATAGTATTCGTTCCCTAGTAAAGTATCTAGACGACGTATCTGATTCAGACATCATGGAAATTAATATTCCTAACGGAATACCTCTTGTTTATGAGTTAGACGACAACTTAAAACCAATTAAACATTTTTACTTAGAAAAATAATCTATGCGCCGCTCGATAAAGAGTATTGCCCTCGTTTGTTCGGGACTCATTGCTGGAGTTGCATTAACTTTGCAACTTTCAGCCACTGCTCAACAAGGAAGCTCTTCCTTACCGCTAGATGAACTTCGCAATCTTTCAAATGTATTTGGTCAAATCAAGCGCGATTATGTTGAACCTGTTGAAGACAAGCGTTTATTGACTGATGCCATCAAAGGCATGGTGAGTGGACTTGATCCGCACTCATCTTATTTGGATAAAAAAGATTTTGCCGAAATGCAAGAACATACCCAAGGCAAATTTGCTGGTTTAGGCATTGAAATCACTTCTGAAGATGGTGTTGTAAAAATTCTTAATCCAATCGAAGATACACCAGCTGCCAAGGCTGGTCTTTTATC
>JBFZCN010000139.1:0-2864 GCA_041307985.1 Burkholderiales bacterium | reverse complement strand
TTGGGGTAATTTGAAAAGGATGCGTGTCATGTCTATTCTTGCCAGGGGCCAAAAGTGCGTCATTGTTGGCGGTTGTCCTGAAAACATTGGCTTGGTTGTTGAAGTGATTTGTCGAATTGGTCCTCACAGCGGCCGTGAGGATGCTTATTGGATTAGAACGGTTAGCGGTAGGCCTTTCCACCAACTTTGGATAGATAAGGAATTGCAGCGCGGATCCTCATCAGAGGCCATTACTGACAGGCATAAATTGCGTCCATTGGTAGATCCCAAGGATGACGTCACTGACGCTGGGGCAACTGAAATCAAAACGAAAGAGATTGAAGTTCAAAACTAATTAATTGATTCGGGACTGGCCGCCCTAAGCGGCTGGGGGGATTTGTTCCAGATTGCGGCCCTCGCCATACAGGCAATGTCGCTAAACAGGAGATAGACATGCGTTCGCTTATTCAGTGCACTGAAGCCTTCGAGTTGTCAGCCAGCACCTCACAACATGGGCCTGTCGGTTACCACTTAAAACTGATTGGCTTCATACCAAGTGCCAATCACCCAGAAGAGCAAGTCCGTTTTCAGGGCATGTTTTCAAAAACAGAACTGCAAGCCTTTAGAGACTTTCTTGATGCAGTAGTCAAGGAGTCGGTATGAAAAAAACCGTTGAAGAAAGCTTGGCACGTAAAGGCGGATTATTTGAATGCCTAGGGGTGATTGGTTTTTCATCCATTGAAGCCCCTTTGCTTGCTGCTCTGGCTACGGAGAGTCCTTTACTTTTGATCGGGCCTCACGGAACTGCAAAAAGCTTGCTGCTCAACAAAATTGCTGAAGCCCTAGACTTAAATTTTCGGCATTACAACGCAAGCCTGCTGAATTTTGATGATCTGGTTGGGTTTCCCTTACCAAGCCAAGACGGAACTTTGCAATACGTCAAAACACCTGCAGCAATTTGGGGCGCTGGGGCGGTGATCTTTGATGAAATTAGCAGATGCCGCCCTGATATTCAAAACAAGCTCTTTCCCATCATCCACGAGCGCAAGGTGCAGGGCTTGAAGCTAGAGGGATTGCAATACCGATGGGCTGCAATGAATCCACCCAGTAAAGATGATGATGATGCAGGCTACCTTGGATCTGACCCGATTGATACCGCTTTGGCAGATAGATTCCCATTTGTCCTTGCAATGCCTGCATGGGACACATTCAGCAAGGCTCAGCAATTAGCAGTGATTCAAAGCGAGGATCTTCCACCCGATGATCAAGCTGCCTTACATCTAAAGCAAGCCATCACCAGAACCAAGACGCTGCTGGCGGCAACAGATGAAGGTTTTAAAGAAGGAGCGTCGGCTTATGTTCATGCTATTTCCTCACTGCTATCTCAGGCCGGCTTAGACCTGAGTCCGAGGCGTTGTGCCATGTTGTATCGCGCATGCTTATCTGTTAACGCGGCGGCTACAGCGATTAACCCAAGTGCTTCTGTGACAGATGCAGTTTTATTGGCATTGCGAAGTAGCTTGCCGCATCGTGCATTGGGCGTAGTGGTTCCTGAAATCAAGTTGCTCAGTGCTCATAAGGAGGCAATGCACTTGATCAAGCTTGCTGCCAACGACCCCATGAAGGTGATTTTGTGTACCAAAGATCCGGTCGAAAAAATACGACTCTCGATTTCTTCTCCCTCCATCGCCAAATCAGCATTTTCTCAAGTCATTGCCGATGCTTTATCTCAACTACCCCTTGGTGCAAGGGAGGCTGCTGTAGTTCATTTGTTTGAGACGGGGGCAGTAGGGCGATTGAACGCTGCTGTAGCTTCGCAAGCTGGTGATTTATACAAAGACATTGCTGTTGCACCCCAGTTTTCTGAGGCTATTCACGCTTCGAATTCTAGGTTTCAGACTTGGAACAGGGTTAAGTCCTTGCTAGCTGGACTAAACCCCAAAGAAGCTCGCCACCATTTACAAGCCAACGCCATAGCTTCCCTGTTTGCTCAAAAGAAGCTCGCCACGCCTGAAGATGCAACCAAAGCCAGTGATTTTTTCGTACAAACCGACAAAGCACTGAGGTTGGCGTGAGAGGCGAAGACACAAGGCAATTGCTGCACAACATGTCTGCACCGCCAAAAACGGTGGTGAAGTATGCAGGCCTAGAGGGGCTAGCCAAGCAAAGTGGTCCGGGTGGTTCGGGTGTGACAGGCTTGAAATACACCAATCCCGTTATCAATGGGCTAGCAGTTCGCTTTGTGTTGCCAACTGGATTCATAGGGCAAGACTCAGAAAAGATTCTTCGCTTGCTGAAAATCGATCGAAGTGATCAGTTCTCAACAGCTGAAAGTCAGCTGGTTGCCTTAATCAATCACCGAGCTGATGAACTGCCACTTCCGGAAGGATGCGCCGTGATGGCAGCTCACGAATCCCATGGCGTCATTTGGCCAGATGCATTGAGCGCCTTGGCTATCTTGACCAAGTGCACCGACACCATCTGGCTGCGCTCTAAAACACCTTCGCTTCCATCGATTAAAGATAAATCCAGCCTATCTCTCTTGGTGCCACCTCTATTCATCAAGCAACTTCCGAAAGTAAAAAAATGAATCTCTCAGATCGAATTTTGGATTGTTTTCCAAGTGGCTCCTATGCCATGAGCGGACTCTTGCGGCTGCTCGATATTGAGGAAACCACAAGCATTTCAACGGCCGCCGTTGAGTGCAAGCTTCAACCCAAGTTGCTCATGAACCCCGAGTTTGTTGCCAAGCATGCCCAAACGCCAGAAAAGCTGCTGATGTTGGTCATGCACGAGCTTCATCATGTACTGCTTGGACACACCACACTGTTTCCCAGGCTAACCCCTGAGCAAAATTTTGTCTTTGATGCGGTGATTAATGGAAT
>JBFZCN010000138.1:0-3877 GCA_041307985.1 Burkholderiales bacterium | reverse complement strand
ATACGGGTCATCTGACTTGGTTCACTGAAATTTATCAACAAGCCTTCATGTGGGCCACCAGCTTATTGCTATCAGCGCCATTTTTGTTTGCCATTTACAAAAAATTGGAAGCCCTGGGCATGTTATTGGCCGATGCAAGACTTCACTCTAAAAACTATTCGTCCGAAGACACTGTCGCCACTCAAATGCTGTTCACTCAACTGATGCCCGTCTTAGCGATTGTTTCTTTGATGGTTTTGGTATCAGCTTTGAGCTCAAGCATTCTGCCTCCAGTGGGCATGCTTTTCATCTTGGTCGTACTGATGGGCACAGTTATTTATCTACTGCGCAAGCAACTGATGAACATCCATACCAAACTTCAAGTAGCGCTAACAGAATCATTCAAAGAGAACAGTCAAACTCCACAGCCTTGATGATCAGTAACGCATCGATCATTTTGGCTTCAGCTAAGTAAGTGAGCGATAATCACTTCTGTGGAAAAAGTACGCATTTCAAAACTGATGTCTGAGCAAGGAATTTGCTCAAGGCGCGAAGCTGATAACTATATCGAGCAAGGCTTGGTATTGGTTGACGGCGAAGTTGTCAGTGAATTAGGCGCAAGAGCCTTCCCTAATCAAAAAATTGAATTAAAGAAAGCAGCGATTGCGCAACAAGCGCGTCGCTACACCATCATCCTCAATAAACCAGTTGGGTACATTTCTCACTTTGATGAAGATCGAGAGTACAAACCCGCTGCTTCCTTGATCACACCAGAAAATCAATTTGTGCACCAACTGTCAGCAAATCTACCTGGCAAATTTAATACCCGAGGCCTAGCACCTGCTGGTCGTTTGGATATCGACTCAAGTGGCTTACTCGTGTTAACTCAAGATGGTCGCATTGCGAAACTATTGATTGGCGAGAACAGCCCCATTGAAAAAGAGTATTTGGTGCGCGTCGAAGGTGCTTTGACTGCGGAAGGTTTGCGCCTCCTCAATCATGGCTTAAAGCTCGATGAAGAAGCTCTGAAGCCGGCCAAAGTCAGTTGGCAAAATACCGATCAATTGCGCTTTGTTTTGCGTGAAGGTAAAAAACGTCAAATCCGTCGCATGTGTGAATTGGTTGGCTTAAAAGTGATTGGCCTAAAACGCATTCGTATTGGGCAAATTCCTCTGGGCAGTCTTCCTGTTGGCCAATGGCGCCATCTAGGGCCCAATGAGCGATTCTAGATTCTCGCCCCAAGCAAATAGATCAAGCAACCCCCTTACTCCCTCCCCCTTTTTTAAGGTTCCGCCTCAATTAAGAGCTTTTTTTGCTCACAATCTGAAATACCCCTAGCTAAAAGACTGGCTTAATGGGCAAAAAGCCCTGAAAACGCCTAAAATACCGGCTATGAAAACACCTGAACTTTTAGCCCCTGCTGGTAGCCTGACCATGCTCAATACCGCCTTCGACTTTGGTGCGACGGCCGTTTATGCTGGTCAGCCAAGATACTCTTTGCGTGTTCGCAACAATGACTTTGGCAATATTGAAGTTTTGCGCGAAGGCATTGAGACCGCTCATGCTCAAGGCAAGAACTTTTACCTGGTTTCAAACATCTTCCCTCATGGCGCAAAAACCCGCACCTACGTGAAAGATATGGAGCCCGTGATTGCTCTTAAGCCAGATGCATTGATCATGTCAGACCCTGGTTTGATCATGTTGGCCAGAGAAAACTGGCCAGATATGCCGATCCATTTATCAGTCCAAGCGAACACTGTGAATGGTCATGCTGCAAAGTTTTGGCGTTCAGTGGGCGTTAGTCGAGTGATCCTCTCAAGAGAGCTGTCTCTTGATGAGATCGAAGCAGTTCGTCAAGACTGCCCAGAAATGGAAGTTGAAGTATTCATTCACGGTGCTTTGTGCATTGCTTACTCTGGTCGCTGCTTGTTGTCTGGTTACTTCAACCATCGTGACCCTAACCAGGGCACATGTACCAATTCTTGCCGCTGGGACTATAAAGTAGCCAAGGCTAGCGAAGATGCTACCGGTGATATCTATCTTCTAGAAGAAGGTAATCGTCCAGGCGAATGGATGCCGATTGAAGAAGATATGCATGGTACTTATATCTTGAACTCAAAAGATTTACGTGCGATTGAACACGTTCAACGCCTCACTGAAATGGGCATTGATTCTTTCAAGATTGAGGGTAGAACCAAATCCCCTTACTACGTGGCAAGAACAGCTCAAGCCTATCGCTCTGCGATCGACGATGCTGTGGCGGGTCGTCCATTTAACCCAGTGTTGATGGGTCACCTAGAAGGTTTGGCCAATCGCGGCTACACCGATGGTTTCTATGTTCGTCACCCAGACAAAGATCAACAAAATTATTTGCGCGGTTTCTCACTATCGGGCCGCAGTCTTTATGTTGGCAATGTGATTGATGTTGATAATGAAAAACAATTGGTCAAGATTGAAGTAAAGAATCGCTTCTCTGTTGGCGATAAATTAGAAATCATTCAGCCAAGCGGTAATACCGATTTCGTGATTGAAGAAATTTTCAGTCAAAAAGGTGAGCCAATGCGCGTTGTGCCTGGTGCAGGTTATACCGTGTGGGCAAAACTTCCAATGAACAGCAATGGTGCATTCATTGCGCGTTATGTTGAGCAAGAAAACGCAACAAAGATTGAACAAATTCCAATCATGGAAGCTTGACCATCCATTGACTGGTATTCTGATAGGACTTAAAGGGGCTTAATTCTTTTAAGCCCCTTTTTTTATTAATTTCACTGACTTTGGCACAAGACTTGCATTGATAATTGAATGAACATGAAAGTATCTCTTAAACACGTCACCCATTATCAATACAACCAAACAGTTCAATTGGCTCCTCAATTGATCAAACTGAGGCCTGCCCCACACTGCAGGACGCCCATCAGTTCTTATCAATTGAATATCAAGCCATCAACTTATTTCATCAATTGGCAACAAGACCCCTTTTCCAACCATGTGGCCAGATTGGTGTTTACCGAAAAAACCAATTTCTTTGAGATCAATGTTGAGTTAACGGCAGAGCTAAAAATCATCAATCCATTTGATTTTTTTGTTGAACCATCTGCTGCGCATCATCCATTCAAATATGACGACAATCTAATGGCTGGACTGTCCCCTTACTTGGAAACTGAGCCATGTGGGCCACAACTTCAAGAATTCATCAAAACAATACCGCCAGAGAAAAGACGTACGATTGAGTACATTGTTTACCTCAATCAACTTGTATTCAATAAGGTGCGCTACATGGTCCGGCACGAACCTGGGGTTCAGTCGATCGAAGAAACCCTTCAACTAAATTCTGGCTCTTGCAGAGACTCGACTTGGTTGTTGGTGCAGTTATGTCGCCATATGGGGATTGCTGCGCGCTTCGTTTCAGGCTATTTGATCGAGGTGACCGCAGATTGGCACAATTTAAACAGTCCGCCTGAAAGCCAAGAGAATGTGGCTGAACTTCATGCTTGGTGCGAGGTGTTTATTCCAGGAGCTGGCTGGGTCGGCATCGACCCGACCTCAGGCCTGCTGGCCAGTGAAGGACATATTCCCTTGGCCGCCGCCCCGGACCCAAGCAATGCGATGCCTATTTATGGAGAGCTGGATGTGTGTGAAGTTCAGATGACGCACAAGATCACAACCCTCATGCACAAATCTTAAGTATTCAACCTTAGAACTTAAGATTTGTGCGCCAAGGTGAAGTGTTCAACGTTGGGTGGACTTAAGAAGAATGGCCCTACATGACCTCTCCAACGCGTGAAAGCTTCTGACTCTCTGAAGTCAACCGTGTGATTTTCAAGGGTGGTCCAGTAAATCATCAAAATGTAACGGCCTGGCTTTTCTACACCAGCATTTAACTTGTAACCACAAAAGC
>JBFZCN010000137.1:0-3218 GCA_041307985.1 Burkholderiales bacterium | reverse complement strand
GATTCACACCTCTGCTTGTACAGTGGCTGTGATGCCTGAAGCCGATGAAATCAGCGATATTGAAATCAATCCTGCTGATTTGCGCATTGACACATTCAGAGCCTCTGGCGCGGGTGGTCAGCACATCAATAAAACAGACTCTGCGGTGCGCATCACCCACATCCCAACCGGTACGGTAGTGGAATGCCAAGACGATCGCAGTCAACACCGCAACAAAGATCAAGCCATGAAAGTGCTTGTTTCTAGAATCATGGATGCCAAGCGTCGCGCTGCGCACGACAAAGAATCTGAAACTCGCAAGAGCTTGGTGGGTTCTGGTGATCGCAGTGATCGGATTCGCACATATAACTTCCCGCAAGGACGCATCACCGACCACCGCATCAATCTCACCCTCTACAAGATTGATGCCATGATGGATGGTGATATTCAAGATCTTTTGAACGCCTTGTCTGCCGAACACCAAGCTGAGTTATTGGCCAGCTTGGGTGATATTTAAAGCATCAGCGTTCATCACTCTCTTCAGTGTCAACCATACAAGAACTTCTTAAAAAAAGCATTTTGGACAAAGTGGATGCCAAAGCTTTGCTCGCTCACTTGATTCATCAACATTTAGATTGGCCAAAATCTGCTTTGATCAGCCGCGATACAGATGCATTGCCAAAGGCCTTGCTCGAAGAATGGGGCCTATTAGAAAAGCAACGCGCTGAAGGTCACCCTGTGGCCTACCTGATTGGTAAAAAAGAGTTTTTCAATATTGAACTCAAAGTTGCTCCTGGCGTTTTAATCCCAAGACCTGAAACTGAACTCTTGGTAGAGTTGGTGATTGATTTTGTTCAAGCCTCTGGCAAGAAAATGCCAAGAATTTTAGATTTGGGAACAGGTAGTGGCGCCATTGGTTTGGCATTGGCCAAGAACCTTCCTAACGCCCAAGTCACCTGTGTGGATGTCAGTGCTGAAGCACTCAAGATAGCCCAAGAAAATGCCCGCCTTTTAAATCTGAACTCTGTGAAGTTCATCCAATCCAATTGGTTCGATGGCCTGAGTGGTCTGGCCACATCTCCACACGATGAAGCATGTGTGTTTGATGTGATCGTGAGCAATCCTCCTTACATCCCAGTGGGAGATCATCACTTATTAATGGGTGACTTGCGCTTTGAACCAAGTTCGGCACTGACCGATGAGCATGACGGTTTGATGGCATACCGCACCATTTTCAAAGAAGCTCCTTCTTATTTAGCAGAGGATGGGCTCATCTTGGTTGAGCATGGATTTGATCAATCCAAACAAGTTTGTCAGTTACTGCAGGAACAAAACTACATCAATATCAAAGCCCACCAGGATCTTGCGGGTATTTGGCGGGCAGCATCGGCAAATCGAGCGACGTCTGTTAAGCTTGGCTAAAATAAGGCATCTACATAAGGAAGTACCATGGACACACAAGCACAAATCAAAGAAATCGTTGAAAGCAACCCAGTTGTTTTATTCATGAAGGGCAATGCTCAATTTCCCCAATGCGGCTTCTCAGGAAGAGCCATCCAAATTTTGCAAGCCTGCGGCGTGGCCAAACCACACACTGTCAATGTATTAGAAGATCAAGACATTCGCGAAGGCATCAAAGAATATGCCAACTGGCCAACCATTCCACAGCTTTATGTCAATGGCGAGTTTGTCGGCGGTTCAGACATCATGACTGAAATGTACCAAAGCGGCGAATTGCAACAACTGCTTAAAGCCTAAGCAATACTCATCAAAGTCTCATCAATTATTGCTAATTATTTAAGCGCTGGCTCTCATGAAGAGCCAGCATTGGTTTAGCATAGCGATATGGACACAACAATCGCTTTTCTATTACTGGCTCTTTTTTGCTTCATTGCCCTATTAAGCCTTTACTACGCTTGGCAACAAGGTCAAGCCAGGGTCAGAGCAGAAACCGAGTTAGCCGCTGAGCGACGTCAAAGTGCAGACAAACTAGCCACGCTTGCACAAACTGCGCAAGAAGCAAAGACGGTTCTTTCTGATCAGTTTAAAAATCTTGCGAATGAAATCCTCGAAGAAAAGTCCAAGCGCTTTGCTGAACAAAACCAGCAAAACCTCGATATTCTTTTAAAGCCACTTCAAGAAAAACTCACCGACTTTCGTAAACAAGTGGATGAGACCTATCAATCTGAATCACGCGAGCGCTTTGCCTTAAAACAAGAAGTTGAAAAACTTGCCGGCCTTAACCTGCGCATGACCGATGAAACTCGCGCTTTGACCAACGCTCTCAAAGGGGAATCCAAAACGCAAGGTGATTGGGGTGAATTGGTACTTGAAACTATTCTAGAAAACTCAGGATTGCGCAAAGGCGAAGAATACCTTGTACAAGATACCCAAACCATCAGTGATGGATCAAGACTGCAACCAGACGTGGTGATTCGCTTACCCGAATCCAAGCACTTGGTGATTGATAGTAAGGTCTCTATCACCGCATACACTCGTTACATTCAGGCGGATGATGAAGCAATCAAAACAGCTGAATTGAACAGCCACGTTTTATCTATGAAACAACATATTCAAGGCTTATCTGCCAAGAACTACCAAGACCTTTATGGGGTTGGTTCGATTGACTTTGTTTTGATGTTCATTCCGATTGAACCGGCCTTCTTAGCAGCCATGCGACATGCGCCCGAGATTTATCAAGAAGCCCTTAAAAAGAACATTGTGATTGTTTGCCCAAGCACCTTATTGGCAACCGTTAGAACGGTCGCCCACCTATGGCGCCAGGAACACCAGAACCGCAATGCTCAAGAAATTGCTCGTCAATGCGCTTCTCTTTACGACAAGTTTGTTGGCTTTGTTGAAGACTTAGATAAAGTTGGGCAACGCTTAGAACAAGCTCAAATCAGTTATACAGATGCGGTCGGCAAACTGAAAACTGGTCGAGGCAATTTGATACGCACAGCTGAGAACGTCAAAAAATTGGGTGTTAAACCAAACAAATCATTACCAAGCAAGTTAACCGATGTTGCTGATGATGAGTAATTAACAAATTTTGATCATAAAAAAACCCGCATTCATCATGCGGGTTTTTTATTGACTGCGTTCTTTTCAGAGCATTGAGTCAGCGCTTGCGCAACTAACTCTGTCGTGTATTACTTACGACCGCGGCGAGCAGCTGGCTTCTTAGCAGCTGAAGCACGTGTTGCTGGCTTAGCAGCAGCTGATTTAGCTTGCTTAGC
>JBFZCN010000136.1:0-3451 GCA_041307985.1 Burkholderiales bacterium | reverse complement strand
TGAACCACTTGAACATATAAGGCGTGAATTCACCGAAAGGCACCAAGTGGAATTTGTTATAGATGGAAGGCGTTGTTTGAAGCCCAATTGCCACGGCTGAGTTGGCATAGCCTGCATCATTGCGCGTCAGCATGCCCATGATGGCGATTTGCTGAGTTCCGGTAAATTTCCGCTGAAGAGTTTGCCAATAATTCTCAGGTAAATCTTTTTGCAAATAAGGCAGTGCTGTTTCTGGCAAAACCGTGATCTGTGCTTGGCTATTCAAACTTTGCTCTTTGTACCATTGCAGGGCTTGTTCACGACCACTGTTGAATTTCAAGTTCTGCGGTATGTTGCCTTGCAACAAGGCCACGCTGACGTTTGTTTTTTCATGCTCGGTTTGGCGATGAATTGGTATCAGCAAAGTCATGACCAGCATTGCAGCAATGATTTTTCGACGAGGCCTTTTCAGGGTGAATTCGACCAGGTACGCGGCCAAAAAGACAGCCACAAATCCAATCCCATAAACACCAACCCAAGGCGCCGCCAGGGACAGATAGCTGTTGATTTGCGCATAACCAACAGCCGCCCATGGAAATCCAGTGAACCACTGAGCACGTGCCATCTCCGCCATGGTCCAGCAGGCTGCCAACAACAATGCTTTTTGCCATGGTCTCAAGACATCTTGGTATTTGGCATAGATGATCAGTGCAACCACGTAATAAAGCGCCAACCCGCTACACAACAAAAGAATAGCCGCTATTGAAATGATTGCTGGTAGATTGCCGTGCTCGTGCAATGCAATATGCAGCCACCAAACACTGCCGATCAACCAAGAGGTGCTGTACAACCAAGCAAATTGAAATTTGGCTGTGCTCTGATTCAACACCCTGATTGCGAAAGCCATTCCAACGATTTGCAAGGCTGCAGAGAATGCATCATTGAATAACGCACTCAATGCGACAGCCTGAAAGAGGCCTAGTCCTATGGCCCAACTTAGAAATCGTATCTTTTCATGCAACTTCAAATTCCTGATGAGTCTTCAAGGCAACCTAAACTCTCGCTCAAAAGCTTTGCATACATTGAGATATTTGGCTTTTTAACAATCACGCCTACACGCCTGATTTTTTGACGCGATACCATTTAACAACACCCGCTTTGCTGTGCATGACCTCGAACCTTAACCCCGACATGTCTTTGTATTCGCCTCTCTGAGGCACATGTCCCATTTCGTGTGCAATCAACCCGCCTATCGTGTCGAAACTTTCTTCATCGACCTGGCTTGGTAGATTGATTGCGAATGCCTCGTTTATTTTTTCTATTGGCGTGTGACCAGCCACCCTGAAACTCTTGTCAACCAAGCTGTATATATCGCCTTGATCGGTTTCAGTGTCAAATTCATCCTCTATCTCACCAACAATTTCTTCCAGTACATCTTCAAATGTCACAAGGCCTGCAATTCGACCAAACTCATCAATCACCATCGCCATGTGATTTCTGTTGCGCTTGAAGTCTCTCAGTAAATCTGTCAAATTTTTACTTTCAGGAACAAATACAGCTGTTCTTAAAAGTATTTTGATGTTCAATTCAGGTGCGCGTTGCAACTTGAGCAAATCCTTGGCCATCAACACGCCCAGAATGTTGTCCTTGTCATTTTCATAAACAGGGTATCGAGAATGGCCGATTTGAATTACTTTTTCAAGTAATTGATCCATGCTCATTGCTATATCGAGCATATCCATTCGAGGTGCTGGCACCATGATGTCCCCAGCACACATGTCGCTGATGTTGAGGACGCCTTCAAGCATGACTCGACTTTCATGCCCAATGATTTGACCGTTTTCTGCTGTTTCAATCAGCTCTATCAATTCTTCTTTGGACTGTAGCCCTGAAAAAATATTTTGAATGGTCTTGAACCATCTTCCATATACAGAAGTTTTGCTTTTAAGTTTTGCAGGTTCAGGCACGTGTTTTTTTCAATTTAAACTTATGATTAGACAGTACATCTGTTTTCTCAGCCATCATCATTTTAACCGTCATGTTGCCATCGGGTTTTCATTTTTTTGAGCGTGGCTGGCTCTCTTCAAATTCTCTGCTGATTCACGACACGGAACAAGCCGTGTTATTTGATTCGGGATACGTTAGCCATGCCAGTCAGTTGTTGGCACTGCTTCAGCTTTCTTTGAACACTCAACCCCTTGATGCAGTCATCAACACACATTTGCACAGCGACCATTGTGGCGGCAACCACGCGCTTCAAATGAATTTCGAGCATCTCCATATCCATGTTCCAGGTACACAATTTAAAGATGCTCTTGATTGGTCTGATTCGTCACTCACCTACGATGCTACAGGTCAATCTTGTCCTCGATTCACACCCACCATGTCTTTACAGACAGATGCAGTCTTGAAGATTTGCCACACCGAATGGCAAGTATTTTCTTCTCCAGGTCATGACAATGATTCCCTTATTTTTTTTGAACCTCACTTTGGCATATTGATTTCTGCTGATGCATTATGGGAGAAGGGTCTGGGTGTCATCTTTCCGGAATTTTTAGGCGGCGTTGGATTTGAAAATGTTGCAAAAACCTATGATTTGATTGAATCACTGAAGCCAAAATTGATCATCCCGGGACACGGTCCAGTCTTTACTGATTGCAGCAAGGCTTTATCCGATGGTCGTCGAAAACTTGCTGCCTACAGTGCATCTCCCCTGATGCACGCAAGCTATTCGGCCAAAGTATTGATCAAATTTAAAATGATGGAGCTGCAAACAGTTTGTGTCAGTGATTTCACGGCTTGGTGTTTAAGTTCGCCATTGTTGATATTGATTCACCATCACTTTTTTTCACATCAAGAAATAAAGACTTGGCTTCAAGAATTATTTCTCGAGTTGTCTTCACGAGGCGCCTTGGTGATTTCACAAGACACATTTCAGAATCAATAAGCCATCTAGTTGCTCGTTCTGGTCTTGGTGTTCTATTTATTTACACGACTAAGTTCTATTCAATCTAAAACCTCTCTGCAAAACAAAAAGCCCAACTCTTTCGAGTTGGGCTTTCTGAGGCTGTAATAGCCTGACAATGTCCTACTTTCACACGGGGATCCGCACTATCATCGGCGCTGACGCGTTTCACTGTCCTGTTCGGGATGGGAAGGAGTGGTACCACGTCGCTATGGTCATCAGGCATAACTTGTTCTCGTCGTGACAAGGTCAGGACAAGGAATTTATAGAGCGAATCAGCTTTTATTTTGAATGCGTCACTTGGCATAACAACCTTGAACATTGCTGTATCAAAGTTATAGGGTCAAGCCGCACGAGCAATTAGTATCAGTTAGCTTAACGCATTACTGCGCTTCCACACCTGACCTATCAACGTCCTGGTCTTGAACGACTCTTTAGGGGGCTCAAGGCCCCGGCAGATCTCATCTTGAAACGAGTTTCCCGCTTAGATGCTTTCAGCGGTTATCT
>JBFZCN010000135.1:0-3400 GCA_041307985.1 Burkholderiales bacterium | reverse complement strand
GATGCAAATAAGGCTTGGCTTTCTTCGCTCACTGGACTGGTTTTAGCTTCTTGATGACGTGAGGGATGATTTGCTCTATCGCCTCTGTCGCCGTTACTGCCTTTATTTCTTGGGCCTCTGGCAAACTTATCGCCACGATCACCTCTTGGAGGACGCTGACCACGAGGAGGTCTTGCTGCTTGCTCACCCTCCACCGTTGGTTGGTCAGTAGCACCGACCTCAGTCACTTGATTGCCATCCACAGAATGATCTACGGCAGGCGCATTCTCATCACGTGGACGTCTGCCTCGGCCTTTGTTGAATGGACCACGGCCAGATCTTTTTGGTCGAGTCTCACTATTTTCACCAGCCTCTTGCTCATCTATCTTGGGAGGCTGTTCAGATTCAAATTCAGGACTAGTCATTAGTTTTTTCGTTGTTGGGTTTTGCGTCGATTTCTGTGGTTGAAATCGATGCTTGGTCGCTTGATGTGTCAGTTACATCCGTTACATCTGAAGCGCCTTCAGAAGAAGTTGCTGGTTCACCTTCAAATTCCATCACGCGCTGAGCCACAGATTCAGCCTGAGCTGAAGCATCATCGAGCATTGGTAATTCTTGCAAGGTGGTCAAACTTAAATCATTTAAAAATTGGCGCGTTGTAGCAAATAAGCCTGGGCGTCCGACGGTATCTTTATGACCTACCACCTCAATCCAACCGCGCTCCTCTAACTGCTTCACCACATTAGAGCTCACTGCCACACCACGAATTTCTTCAATCTCACCTCTCGTCACTGGTTGACGATAAGCGATGATGGCCAATGTTTCCATCACAGCTCTTGAGTACTTTGGTGGCTTCTCAGGTGTCAAGCGATCCAAATACTCGCGCATTGACAAACGACTTTGAAAACGCCAGCCAGTCGCAAGCTCTATAAGTTCCATGCCCTTATCTGCCCAATCTGCCTGAATCTGAGATAAAGCCTGATTCAACTCCGCTGCAGAAAGTTCTTCTAGGAACAAACGACGCAAATCGTTCATTGTCATGGGTTCATCTGCACATAAGAGTGCAGTTTCAAGCACCAGCTTGAGCTGTTCAGGAGTCATAAATTTAAAAAGGGAATCTGTTTATATTTGGGTTAAGGATGTCTGGCCAATAGATACCAGAAATCACATCATTATTATTTAACCAACTAGGGCGCTATTGTAATTCAAACTTCAGCCAATGCAAAAACCACCTTTGAGAAGAGCATCCGGCAAGGTGAATGCTCTATAAAGACCGAACAAGCCCGTGAATATCATCAAACCTGCAGCCATATAGCGCGTCCAAGCCTGATGCCCCCAGGCTGCCAAGCGCGCAGAAAACCCAGAAATCATTAAAAGATTGGGCAATGTTCCCAAGCCAAAGGCCAGCATCAGCAAGCCTCCCGAGACACCATCGCCCGACAAAAACGCCAGGGGCAAGATACTGTAAATCAAACCGCAAGGGACCAAGCCCCACACCAGACCAACCAAAAGATGTGGCCTGTGACCTGGCTGATGAAGCGATTTTGAGAGTTTTGACCATAATGCGGCAGTTTTGGTGTTGAGCCAAACCTCCCACGCAGAGGTTTTGGTCTTATTTTTAGTTAACACAAGATAGCCCTGAAATAAAAAGATCAGCGCGGCAAGAGCAAATAAAGATCTTTGAACTGGCAACCAGCCTTGCTGCCAGAGCGGAAAACCCAAAGTGCCAGCCAAAACACCTAACAAAACATAACTGGTGATTCTGCCCACATGGGTCAGCATTTGCTCGTATAGGAGCTGTTTTCTGGAGATAAGCCGCAAAGTGGTTGTATTTGTTGTCGTTGAGGCACCTTGCTTTGCCTGCTCAAGTCCAGCAGCAATCCCACCGCACATCAGAGCACAATGCCAACCGCTGACCAAGGCCCCTATAAATATCGTCAAAAATAGCGTGGATGTGACCATACTTACCGATAATTCCTAAGTGGTATTGTTGAGTGCAAAGGAATAGAATAGTACCAATGCATTCGCATTTGTTGCATTGATATAAAGCAAACAAACATGAATCGAATCGATAATTCCACTTCTGCTAATAAATGCTCAACTTGCGTTTTGGGGCAGTTTTGTCTGCCGGTTGGTCTAAACCCTGAAGATATCAGCAAAATCGATTCGCTGGTCACCGAAAGAGTGCGTTTAAAAAAAGGTGAATCTTTATACCGTCAAGGTGATGCCTTGACGGCTGTTTATGGCATCAAGTTTGGCACACTGAAAACAGAATACGCCCTGCCAGATGGTCGTGAACAAATCACAGGCTTTCATCTACCGGGCGAAATGCTGGGCTTAGATGGCATTGGTAATAATCAATACCAATCAAATGCGGTCGCTCTAGAAGATAGTGAGGCATGTGTTGTTAAATTCAGCGAGTTTGAAACCTTAGCAAGACAAATTCCATCTTTACAACATCAATTTCACCGTATCTTGAGTAAAGAGTTAACTCAAGATCAACGTCACCTGCTTTCATTGGGCAGTCTTCGAGCTGAAGAGCGCCTGGCGACCTTCTTATTGAATTTCTCAGATCGTCTTGCGGCCAGAGGTTATTCACCGAGTGAATATCATTTGCGCATGAGCCGTGAAGAGATTGGTAGCTATCTGGGTATTCAGTTAGAAACGGTGAGTCGCTTATTTTCACGCTTCACTGAATCAGGTCTCATTCAAATCAAACAACGCCACATCAAATTAATTGATATGGATGGCCTACTAGAATTGGCTGGTAAATCAAGAGCCATCAATTGCGCATCTCACGCTTAATTTCATTACAACTATTAGTCAAATAAAAAAGCAGCTTAATGAGCTGCTTTTTTATTTAATGACATTGAATGCTTGTGCTTCTCTTAAAGCCAACCTCCGTCATTTTTATCATTCAGATCGCGCACTGATGCAGGCAAGATATAAATGGTGAGTGCACTTGATAGAGCACACAAGAACCAAAAAGCAAAGAATCCAACCGTGTAGATTGCTTCCTTAGATGCATGAATTGGCTGATCTAAAAACACCAAATCCTCGGGCTGCACCAAAGTAAAAAATATTCCCTCAGCAATGCCACCCACCAAGAATGATGGCCACAAAATCCACATCCACACGCGATACTTCATTTGGTCACCTGCTCTACCTTTAACCCTTGTTTAACAACTCCTTCACGGATCGTCTGATCAACGTCTTGAGTGAAGGCAAACCATATGGTGATAGCGGCGCCAATTGCACCAATGGCTGGGCCACTGATGATCAACCAAGGCCATAGTTGCTTCCACCATGGTTTTGTATCTAATTCTTTTGACATAAAGTCTCCTATTTCCACTCCAGCTTTTAGCTTTAAATATTACTCTTATCTCTTACTCTTGATCTTGATCTTGCTCTTACTTTTATC
>JBFZCN010000134.1:0-3082 GCA_041307985.1 Burkholderiales bacterium | reverse complement strand
ACTATCCCTTGCTTCGGGTGCCATCAAGGGATGGGATCGCCGCAATCAGTTCTACTTTAGATTGCTGCAAAATCTAGCCAAACATGCCAAGTTTGACTTGGAAGCTCCATTCGAAGAGTTACCTAAAAAAGTTCAAGAGTTGATTCTGTTTGGATCTAATAATGAAGATATTCCGTTTGAGTATTTAAATGAAAAAGGTAAGGTCGTTATTCGAGAGCATGCGTTCGAAGGAATTGTGGCTAATTTCGAAAGACGCTACAGAGAAACCGACTCTCCAACGGTGAGAGAAGAGCTCGCAAAATATCAAAACAACAAACCTTGCCCAAGTTGCGAAGGTACACGTTTAAGAACTGAAGCCAGAAACGTCAAAGTGGGCGATGGCAAACAAGCCCGCGCGATTTATGAAGTCAGCAACTTACCCCTTGGTCAGGCACGTGACTACTTTCTCTCCCTTGAGTTAAAGGGAGCCAAAAAAGAAATTGCGGGGAAAATCATTTCTGAAATCGGCGCACGCTTAAGTTTTCTGAATGACGTTGGTTTGAATTATTTATCTTTGGATAGAAGTGCAGACACCTTGTCAGGCGGCGAAGCTCAGCGCATTCGACTAGCTTCTCAAATTGGTTCTGGTTTAACTGGCGTCATGTACGTCTTAGATGAACCATCCATTGGTCTTCATCAACGTGATAACGACCGACTCATTGGCACACTCAAGCATCTTCGCGATTTAGGAAATTCAGTCTTGGTGGTCGAGCACGATGAAGACATGATCAGAGCGTCTGATCATGTGATTGACATTGGCCCAGGTGCAGGGGAGCACGGCGGAAAAATCATCGCCGAAGGCACTCCAAAGGAAATTGAATGCCACCCAGATTCTTTAACGGGTGCTTACCTGTCTGGCAAGGAAGCGATTCAGGTTCCTAAAAATAGAACACCAGTGGGAGAGCATTCCTTAAAAATATTAGGTGCGACAGGAAATAATCTTAAAAATGTTGATGTTGAAATCCCCTTGGGATTGTTGACCTGCGTGACTGGTGTGTCTGGCTCAGGTAAATCTACCTTGATCAATGACACGCTTCACCACGCTGTTGCTCAGCATCTCTATGGCTCTAACGCAGAACCAGCGCAACACAAAGAAATCATTGGTCTTGAGCACTTCGATAAAGTGATCAACGTCGATCAATCTCCGATTGGTAGAACACCAAGATCAAACCCCGCAACTTATACCGGCCTCTTTACTCCGATCAGAGAACTATTTGCCGGCGTCCCAGCAGCCCGAGAGCGTGGCTACGAAGCTGGTAGATTTTCATTCAACGTCAAAGGTGGTCGTTGCGAAACGTGTGAAGGTGATGGTGTCTTAAAAGTTGAAATGCACTTCCTGCCTGATGTTTATGTGCCTTGCGATGTCTGTCATAGCAAACGTTACAACCGAGAAACTTTGGACATTCGCTACAAAGGTAAAAATATCCATGAAGTTTTATCAATGACCATTGAGCAGGCTCATGAATTCTTCGAGGCTGTGCCAACAGTCAAACGAAAACTTAAAACATTGCTCGATGTTGGTTTAGGTTACGTTAAGTTAGGTCAAAGCGCTACCACCCTATCCGGGGGTGAAGCACAACGTGTGAAGCTCTCTTTAGAGCTTTCAAAACGAGATACGGGTAGAACTTTGTATATTTTGGATGAGCCCACAACCGGCCTTCATTTTCACGATATTCAGCTCTTGCTCAAGGTCATTCATACTCTGAAAAAACATGGCAACACCATTGTTATCATTGAACATAATTTGGATGTCATCAAAACAGCTGACTGGGTCATTGATTTGGGACCAGAGGGCGGCGGTGGTGGTGGTGAAATTATTGCGGTTGGCACCCCAGAAAAAGTTGCTAAAGTAGCAAAAAGCTACACTGGGAAGTACCTGGCCCCCTTATTGAAATAGGTCTAAAGACATATACTCTAGCCATGACTCATCAAACTTCTGCACAAAACCAGCGAGCCATTGATTTGGCTAGAGAGACTTTGGCCATTGAAGCTGAAGCGATTTTGGCCCTTCAAAAAAGTCTCACGCATAAAAATGCTGAGAAATTTGCCTATGCAATTGAATTGCTACTCGCTTGCAAAGGTCGCATCGTGGTTTCTGGGATTGGTAAATCTGGTCATATTGCTAGAAAAATTGCAGCGACTTTCGCATCAACTGGCTCACCAGCTTTTTTTGTTCATCCAGCGGAAGCCAGTCATGGTGATTTAGGCATGGTCACTCAACACGATGTCTTTGTGGCGTTTTCAAATTCTGGTGAAACCAGTGAGCTGACCGCCATTGTTCCGATCATCAAAAGAACCGGTGCAAAACTCATTGCACTCACGGGTAATCCAGAATCATCATTGGCATCGCTGGCAGATTCTCACATCAATGTGTCAGTAGAAAAAGAAGCTTGTCCTCTCAATCTAGCACCAACCGCCAGCACCACTGCCGCATTGGCCATGGGGGATGCTTTAGCAGTTGCCTTACTGGATGCCAGAGGCTTTAAACCTGAAGATTTTGCTCGCTCACATCCTGGTGGTAATTTGGGAAGAAAGTTACTCACCCATGTTCGTGATGTGATGAGAGGTGGCGCACAAGCGCCTCGCACAAATATCAAAGCAAGCATCACAGACGCCTTACTAGAAATCACCTCCAAACGTATGGGTATGACTGTGGTGGTTGATGACTCTCAAAAAGTTGTTGGCATATTCACCGATGGTGATTTGCGTCGTTTGATTGAAAAGAATATTCAGTTTCAAGGAACATCTTTAAAAGATGCCATGACACCCAACCCAAGAACCATTTCTCCTGATCTATTAGCGGCTGAAGCTGTTGAAATGATGGAGCGCCATCGCATCAATCAACTGGTAGTTGTAGATGCTCAAGGTGTTTTGCTTGGCGCCCTCAATCTTCATGATCTTTTTGCAGCCCAGGTTATTTAATATGTCTAACGCATTCAGTCCAATGGTGACCAACCCATACACAGAACATCCGCAAGCACTCGATCGTGCTGCGAACGTCAAACTTCTTGTTTTGGATGTTGACGGTGTTTTAACTGATGGC
>JBFZCN010000133.1:0-3041 GCA_041307985.1 Burkholderiales bacterium | reverse complement strand
TTACATCAAGAATTGTTTTGAAGAGTACAACGCCCACACTGATCCAAGTGGCAGGTATTTCACTTTGTACAAGCGTTGGCATTTGATTGGTTTAGAAGTCGGCATGTCAGTGGCCAGCGTTGCCTTGCGTAAGGAAGCAACTGGTGTGGCTCATTGTTGGAATGCCGATGTGGTGGCTACTGCTAAACGCGATCTCAAACCTGGTGAGCTATTGGATGGTGAAGGCGGTTATACCGTTTGGGGCAAGTTGTTACCTGCTGCCAAGTCTGTCGCGATGGGCGGCCTTCCCCTGGGCTTGGCTCATGACATCAAGCTCATTCGGGCTGTTAAAAAAGGGCAGTCATTGTGTTGGGATGATGTTGCCGTTGATACCAGCACCCATGCTTACAAAATCAGGCAGGAGTTAGAAACGAAGTTCAAGTAGCACTTGGGTTTGGGTTTGGCTTCAATAGTGATCAAGTTCAGCTTGAGCTTGAATTTAGGAACTCTTGCTCCTCTAAACCAAGATAACGCCCTACTTTTTTTGCCACCTGAACTTTATGGTGAGCTGAAAAGAAGTTAGAGATCTCGCCATTCTCTAATTGAATGATGTGCTTAGCAACCAAGGCACATTCTTTTGCCAGCTCAGCTTCAGAAAGATTTTTTTCTTTGCGGGCTTTTTTTAGGTTATCCCCATTAATCGTTGGTAATGGCTGTGAATGTTGCGAGAAAAGCATTTTATTTTCTGTAAGGGTATTTGATTTGACTTAATAAATCTTTGGCCTCTGTAACTTCTTCAATCTCACCAGTGTCTTCAATTTTCTTGACCATGAGACCCAGAATTTCAGCGCCATGCTCAATACCTAATAAACCATAGTGAATATCACCTTTGACTTTGGATGTTTCGTGGAGTTCACATTTCTCACGGGCGTAGATATTGCCATCGACTTGTCCGTTGACAAGCACGCGATGAGCCCTTACATCACCATGAACCAAGCCTGTGTGACCAATAGCAACAGTGGCTTGATTTTCGTTAGGAGATTCAATTGAACCTTCAATGGTTCCATCTAAGCGGATGCTTTTGTTGACTACCATGCGACCTTCAATTCTGGTGGCGGCACCAATCAATGTATCAAAGGACTCTATAGAGTCAGATGAATTCATTTTTTTTGTTTTATTGAAAAGTCCCAAAATATGTCCCTGATACATCAATTTTTATGAAGTATTACCACTGTAGGACTTTGTATCTTATTTAGCAATTAGCCATAGAGTCGATTAAATCAATAACTTATGATGCTATGCAATACCATTCTAGTAATTAGAATTATTCTTTATATTCATCTAAGAAGTTATATAGATAAAAAGTCTTCTTGTCTGGCATTTTTAGATTTGAGTGCAGGTACCCAGGCTTTTGTGGGTAAACCATATTTTTTCTCTAAATAGACTGCTCTAGCCTTCACCTCTTGCCAATCAACCTCAAGATGGGGTCCTTTGAAGGCAATCACCACGATATTGCAGTCATGCACCTGCTGAAAGACCATGACTCTGTTGTTAAAAGCATTGCATATATTGGTGATGTTTGATTTATAGCTTTTATGGTTACCAAATAGGTTGACCGTCATGACGCCAGGCTTCTTGAGACTGTCATAACAACCCTGATAAAACTCTGGAGAGCTCAAGGCTGGGCCTCTCGCAGTGGCGTCATATAAATCAACTTGGAGTAGATCGATACTTTCTTTATTTTTCTTGTTGGTGACATACTTAAGAGCATCTGTTTTAAGCACATTCAAGTGTTGATTGGATGGCGGCATGTTGAACATGACCCTGGCTGCCACAATCACTGCTGGGTTGAGGTCAATCGCTGTGACTTGAGCTCTTGGAAAATGCTTATGAGCAAACTTGGTCAATGCGCCAGTGCCCAGACCCAGTTGAACGATGTGGAATGGTTTATCTGTTTTTTTAGATTGAGGCTTTTTTAATCTTATGTCATTGGGATCTAAAAACAGTAAGCCGGCCATCATTTGTTGGGCGTACTCTAATTCAATAAAGTCAGGCTTATTGATACGCATTGCACCCTGCACCCACCAAGTGCCAAAGTGTAAAAAGCGCACGCCCCTCTCTTCAGAGAAAGTAACGGGTGCAAATGTTGGTTTGGGATCTTTTTTGCTGACTATTCTTTTTACTTGCTTGCTAGCCATCGCGGCCTCCGATGAAAGAATCATACTCAATGCTTGTTGAGTGTCATGATCCAGTACTTTTTTCAATCCTAAAAACGAACTTTTGCTTACTTCGTCCAAGTCCTGGCGTTGCGGAACATGCGCATCCAAGGACTGGCGCCATCTCGAATGTCATGCCATTGCTTTGGAGACCAACTCATTTGTACGGTTCTAAAAACTCGCTCAGGATGCGGCATCAAGACTGTGAAACGTCCATCCGGAGTCGTCAAACCAGTGATACCCTCTGGTGAACCGTTCGGGTTCAATGGATAAGTCTCTGTTGCTTGTCCTTGGTTATCAACAAATTTAAGAGCCACCAAGCCTTTGGCTTGTGCTTGCTCTTTATTGCCTTGTTGGCTGAAGTTAGCAAAGCCTTCACCGTGAGCCACAGCGATTGGCAACTGACTACCCGCCATGCCTTGCAAGAAGATTGAGGGTGATTGAGTCACCTCTACCATCACCAAGCGCGCTTCGTATTGCTCTGATTTGTTGCGAGTGAACTTAGACCAAGTATTGGCACCTGGAATGATGCTGGCCAAGTTGGACATCATCTGGCAACCATTACAAATACCTAAACCAAAGGTGTCTTGACGATTAAAGTAATTCTGGAATTGGTCCTTGATCGATGGGTTGAATAGGATGGATTTCGCCCAACCTTCACCCGCACCTAAGACGTCACCATAACTAAATCCTCCGCAAGCAACCAAACCTTGGAAGTCTTTTAAGTTTGCTCGCCCAGCAATCAGATCACTCATGTGCACGTCATAGCTTGAGAAGCCAGCCCAGTCCATGGCATAGGCCATCTCTAGGTGTGAGTTAACGCCCTGCTCCCTGAGAATCGCGACT
>JBFZCN010000132.1:0-3445 GCA_041307985.1 Burkholderiales bacterium | reverse complement strand
GAGATAGAGATAAAGAGCAAATCAAAGGACTTTATCAAGTAATGCCCGCTTTCAATCATGTGCTAACACATCGCCAGATGATGATCAATCCCATCAAAGTACATTTAAAAAAGCTTGGCCGTATACAAGAGAATCAACAGTGGTTCTCACTGAATGATGTGGGTGCTTTGGGTTTACCTAAGCCGATGTCTCTTTTTTTAAAGAGTTTAGATCTAGCTCGCGATGGCGAATGAGCAGGTGAAGATCGTCTCCAGCGTTCGCTTGAGATTTCTTTTTGAAATAATCAAATAAACAGTTGACCAAATAAACCGAGCGATGTTGTCCGCCTGTACAGCCAATCGCAATGGTCAGATAGCTTCTTCTGTCGGCCTGGTACTTAGGTAGCCAGGTTTCAATAAAGCGGCGTATATCATCACCCATCGCTTGAACTTCAGGGTGCTCTCTTAAGAAGTTGGCAACTTCTGGGTCATTACCGGTCAACGGTCTTAATTGTGGATCGTAGTGCGGGTTTGGTAAGCATCGAACATCAAATACCAAGTCGGCATCTCTTGGAACGCCATGCTTGAATCCAAATGACTCAAACAGAATGGTTAAACCTGGCCGTTCATCTTTTAATAGATCTTGCATCCAAGATCTAAGGGTGTGGGCCTTGATGTGACTGGTATCAATGTTGTGGGCAGTCTCTGCAAGATCGGCCAACAGTAAACGTTCTTTTTCTATGGCATCAATCAATGCAACCTGGGGAGCTCTGTTGTCATCTGGTTTTGATAGAGGGTGCCTTCTGCGTGTTTCAGAGAAACGTTGGACCAAGGTTTCTATATTTGAATTTAAAAACAAAACCCGCACGTCATGATGTTGTTTTAACTGCTCAAGGATGGCTGGTAGACCTTTGATAGACTGTCCACGGCGCGCATCTACTGCAACAGCTAACTTTTCTCTGCCTTGTTTACTAAGAGACTGAACCAAGTCATGAATGAAATCAACCGGTAAGTTGTCTACACAATCATATCCAGCGTCCTCTAGGGCATTCAAGGCAACTGATTTGCCTGAGCCAGAAATTCCGGTGATGATGAAGACGCGCATATTAAATTAGGCGACTTTGATTTTTATTGGCATCTTCTGCTGCCATCAGCTGACGTTGACGTTCCATGAATTCTTTTAATGTGTCAATGCCACGTAATTGCAAAATCGTGTTGCGCACAGCAGCTTCAACCAATACCGCTAAGTTTCGACCGGCTGCCACTTGAATTTTCACGCTACGAATCTGTAGACCAAGCACATCAATTGACTGACCATCGATTGGCAATCTTTCAAACTCACCATCATTTCTTCGAACCAACTGCACAATGAGCTTTAACTTCATTCTGCGACGCACAGCGGTTTCACCAAAAATAGTGCGGATATCTAGCAGACCAAGGCCGCGCACCTCTAAGAGATCTCTTAATATCGGTGGACAACGACCCTCGATGTAATCAGGGCCTAGTCGGGCAAAGTCAACAGCATCATCAGCCACCAGGCCATGACCTCTTGAAATAAGCTCTAAGCCTAATTCACTTTTACCTAAACCTGAGTCACCCATGATCAAAACGCCCATGCCCAAGATGTCCATAAAAACACCATGCATGGTGACGCGCGGTGCGCCAACCTTGGTCAAGTATGAACGCAGGCGGTCAATGACTTCTGCTGCTGATGTGCTTGATTTGAATAAAGGTGTCGAAGATCTTTGGCAATAAAGTACCAAATCATCATGAGGCTCACATCCATCGGCCACGATCAAACATGGCGGCTTCAAAGATATCAAGCCTGCAAGTTCACGCTTGCGATTATCAGGATCTAATTTTTCGTAGTAATTGATTTCTGGAACACCAAAAACCTGCATTCGGTCTGGGTGAATTAAATTTAAATGACCGACAAGATCTGATGATGATGAGGCAAGTTTGACCGCCTCAGAACTAAAGCTATTATCAGCACCTTCAAGACCTGCAATCCAACTTAACTTCAACTCAGAAATATTGTCATCAAAGAGTGATTGTGCGGTGACACTGGCTAAATTGAGTGGCTGGGTCATTTTATTAATTCCAGGCGGTCAGTAATTGATAAATATTATCAGCACTGGGCTCCGTCAGGAGAATGTTTTTATTTTTATTGTCTGAAATTGTTTGGGCCACTTTTGCAAGAATATCCAAGTGTGCTTGAGTTGCGGCTTCCGGTACAAGCATGATCACCAATGCTTTGACCGGATCCTTGTCGGATGCATGAAAGTGGATACTTTCTTTTAAGCGCACAAAACCAATATGAGCTTGTTCAAGGAGCTTCACCCGACCATGCGGAATTGCAATACCGTTACCCAAGGCGGTTGAGCCAAGAGATTCTCGCTCTTCCAAACAAGCTATGACTGAATCTGCTGGGATGCCGTGATTTTTTTCAAATAGTCTGGCAATGAAAAGAAATAACTCTTCACGAGAAGAAACATCAATATCTAAGGAGATATTGTTGGGGGTGATGAGTTGGGCCAAGGCGTTCATGTGTGCAATGCATTATAAGATTGCCTTGGCCTATTTAATCAAGTGTTTTTCAAGGTTTGATGGTGATGATCTTGAACTTTTTCCTTGTGTTTGATCACTTGTCTGTCGAGTTTGTCTACGACCAAGTCCATGGCGTGATACATATCGCCATTGTGGGCCTCGGCAAAGAGTTCTTTGCCCTTCAGGTGAAGGGTGATTTCGGCGTGATTTCTTAAATCCTTCTCTTTTTCATTATTAATAGACAAAGTGATGGTCATGTTCTGTACTTGGTCAAAATGGCCGCTGATTTTTTTTAACTTATCTTCTAAGTGCGAGCGCATCGCAGGGGTAATTTCGACGTGATGACCCAAGATTTTTATATTCATCTATTGCTCCCTATTGTTTTCTACGCAAATGAACGGCAGGGATGCGCAGAGATTCCCTGTATTTGGCAATTGTTCTTCTAGCCACCACAAATCCTTTTGAAGCCAGCAAATCGACGATTTGAGTGTCTGAGAGGGGTTTTTCTTTATTTTCTTCGGCAACAGCCTGTTTGATCAGAGTTCTGATGGCTGTTGACGATACCGAGCCGCCAGTATCTGTTGATACCTGACTCCCAAAAAAGTACTTGAACTCAAAGCAGCCAGCAGGCGTGGCCATGTATTTTTGCGTGGTCACCCGAGATACTGTGGATTCATGCATGCCGATGGTGTCTGCAATTTCTCTCAAAACCAATGGTCGCATAGCGATCGGCCCATGATTGAAGAAGTTTTGCTGTCTATCCACGATTGCTTTTGCAACTTTTAAGATGGTGTCACTTCTTTGTAGCACATTTTTAACCAGCCATCTAGCTTCTTGCAGTTTTTGCTGCAGGCCATCCATGCCTTCTTTGCCACGATTATCTTTGATAACTTTCGCATATTCCTCATGAAGGCTTATTT
>JBFZCN010000131.1:0-6865 GCA_041307985.1 Burkholderiales bacterium | reverse complement strand
CTGTTGCTGGTATCGCTGAAATCATCAACGAGCAAGGCTTGATCAACGTTGACTTTGAAGACGTTAAAACAGTGATGAGTGAGCAAGGTAAAGCCATGATGGGAACAGCGACTGTTTCTGGTATGGATCGTGCTCGTTTAGCTGCTGAAGCTGCTGTTGCATCACCATTGCTTGAAGGTGTTGATTTATCAGGGGCGCGTGGCGTGTTGGTGAACATCACAGCAAGCCGTTCATTGAAGTTATCAGAAACTCGTGAAGTGATGGGTGCTATTCGTGGCTATGCTGCTGAAGATGCCACTGTGATCTTTGGTACTGTTTACGATGAAAGCTTGGGTGATGCTTTGCGTGTCACAGTTGTTGCGACCGGTTTAAATGGTGGCAAGCGCAAAGAAAAACAGCCTGAAGTGATTTGGCGCAATACTCAAGCCACAGGTACTTACGATGGCGCTCCAATGATGGCTAATTTAAGTTCATTTGCGCCGCAAAGTGCAGCTGCAACTGTTGCCATGGCGAATACAGCTAGCAATGTCAGCGCTTCAAGCGCGACAACGCCAGCAATGCCAGCGGGATCAGCCAGTGATTACGCAAAATATGACGTACCTAAAGTATTTCGCAGTAATCGTGAATCAAATGAGCCGCGTTTGGGCGCAAACAGTTCACCAGAAGCACAAGCAATGATTGATAAGGGCGCTGATTACTACGATATTCCAGCTTTTTTACGCAAGCAGGCTGATTAAGAATTAGTTGTAATTAGAAATAAGTATAAAAAACAATGGCATACAGATGCCGATGGTAACGCACCTCCTGCGAACTGACGACGCATGCGATACCATCGGTGTTCTGGCAAAAATTAATGCCGATGTTTATAAACAAAAATTACTGGCTGTATTAGCTAATTTGAAGACCCTTATTGAATGGAGAAGACAATGATTGCAGTAGGACAACAGTTACCAAACGCCACGATTCATGAATTTTTAGAAGTTGCTACAGAAGGTTGTTCTGTAGGACCAAATGCATTTGAAGTGAGTAAATTAACGGCAGGTAAAAAGATTGTTATTTTTGGCTTGCCAGGCGCATTCACACCAACCTGCTCAGCTCAGCACGTGCCAGGTTATGTTGCTAACTTTGATGCGATCAAAGCCAAGGGTGTTGATG
Source organism: Burkholderiales bacterium (assembly GCA_041307985.1). GTDB lineage: Bacteria > Pseudomonadota > Gammaproteobacteria > Burkholderiales > Burkholderiaceae > Polynucleobacter. The sequence goes on along the minus strand of JBFZCN010000131.1, from coordinate 5,710 downwards.
AAATTTGGTGCTTATCAGTGAATGATGCATTCGTGATGGGTGCCTGGGGTAAAGACCAGAAAGTTGGCGGAAAAGTTCGCATGATGGCCGATGGTGCAGCAGAATTAACCAAGAAACTTGGTTTGGAGTTCGATTTAACAGCTCGCGGTATGGGCATTCGCTCACAACGTTATTTGATGGTTGTTGATAATGGCGTGGTCAAGCATTTGGCTGTTGAGGCAGCTGGTAAGTTTGAAGTGAGTGATGCGGCTTCTGCACTAAAAGCCCTTTGATCAATAGATTAATCATGTTGAAACAGCGCACCATTGCAGCCCCTGTTAAAACCGTTGGTATTGGATTACACACGGGCCGCAAGGTGACGCTTAAATTAATACCGGCACCAATTAATACAGGCATTATTTTTCACCGCGTAGATTTACCCAATGCACCTGGCATCAAGGCGGATGCTCACTTGGTGACCGATACACGCTTGGCCACAGTGCTACAAAACAGTGACACCCGAGTTTCTACTGTGGAACATTTGTTATCAGGCTGTGCAGGTCTTGGCATTGATAACTTGATCATTGAATTAGATTGTGAAGAAGTGCCCATCATGGATGGCAGCGCCGCTTCATTTTTATTTTTGATTGAATCAGCGGGCCTTGAGGAACAAGAAGCTCCCCGTCAGTTCATTGTGATTAAAAAACCAGTTGAAATCAGAGATGCTGGCAAATTAGCGCGCTTAGAACCTTTTGATGGATTCAAGTTAGATTTCACGATTGATTTCAAACATCCTGCCGTCGATAAAACTGGCCAAAGACATGTGATTGATTTTGCAGACAGCACCTATGCAAGAGAAATTGGACGAGCTCGAACATTTGGCTTTGCGCACGAAGTAGAAGCTCTGCGCGAAATGGGTTTGGCTCGAGGCGGTAGTTTAGATAACGCGATTGTGTTGGACGAGCACCGGATTTTAAATAATGAAGAATTGCGCTATGACGATGAGTTCGTGCGCCATAAGATTTTGGATGCCATTGGTGACTTGTATTTAGCAGGTCATCCAATCGTGGGTGCTTACGTGGCTGAGAAATCAGGCCATGCTTTGAACAATGCATTACTCAGAGCTTTATTTGCAGACCCAAGCAGTTATGAAATAAAGAGTTTTGATGAGGCCAATGCCCCACAAGCTTATCAGTTAAAAAATAAGCCTTTATTTGCCTAAAAATTAGGCAAATCAATCTTCCCCCATATCTTTTTTGGCTATTTCAGCCTTTTTTACGATTTTTCAAGAGTTTTTCAATCGCCACCCGCAGCGGGGAGCTTTCATCGAGCTGATTCATCAATTGAGACCAGGATTTTTCAGCACTTGAAGGGAAAGTTGGGGGTTTTTCAGTGCTTTGAACCTTGTTTGGGGCCGGAATTCCGAGACCTCCTGGAGCTTGTTTGATGGCCAAAGAACGGGCTGAGAAACCCTGTTCCTGTAGTTTTAGGAGCATTGATGGTAATTTTTGGCTGATGCGGGTTGCAATCGCTGCATTGGTCACCAACAGGGTCAACTGCCCAGACTCTTCTGAAAAGCCACCGGCTTTAACCAAGCCAACAGCCTTCTGAAGCCCATTTTGATTGAGGCTAAGGTCAATGGCTTGCTGAAGTAAAAGATTGTTTTCAGCCCTTTGGAGAAGGTCTCCCAGAGGGGTATTTTTTTCAATGCAAGCTAATGCATCACGGGCATTCGCAGATGTCCGTCTGGGTGCTAAACTTTGAGGCTTAAATTTCCTCGCAAAAGTCATGGTTACTGGTCTTCTTAAGAAAATATTTGGCAGTCGAAATGATCGACTCTTAAAACAATATAAGCGCATTGTCGCTCAGATTAACAGTCTGGAGCAGGGCATGGCCTCGCTTGACGATGCTGCATTGCAAGCAAAGACAGCTGAATTCAAGTCAAAATTGGCTGCAGGCCAAACCATTGAAGAAATCTTGCCTGAGGCCTTTGCGGTTGTTCGAGAGGCCAGCAAGCGTGTCATGAACATGCGTCATTTTGATGTTCAGCTGAAAGGTGGCTTGGCTCTTCATCAAGGAAAAATCGCAGAAATGAGAACCGGTGAAGGTAAAACCTTGACCGCAACTCTGCCAGTGTATTTGAATGCCTTAGAAGGTAAAGGTGTTCACGTTGTGACTGTCAATGATTATTTGGCACAGCGTGATGCTGAATGGATGGCAAAGCTTTATAACTTCTTAGGTCTAAGTGTGGGCATCAACCTGTCACAAATAGATCATGAAGCCAAGAAAAAGGCTTACAACTCAGACATCACCTACGGAACTAATAACGAATTCGGTTTTGACTATTTGCGCGACAACATGATTCAAGAATTGGATCAACGTGTGCAGCGCGGTTTGTCTTACGCCATCGTTGACGAAGTTGACTCAATTTTGATTGACGAGGCACGCACACCTTTGATCATTTCTGGTCAAGCAGAAGATCACACTGAAATTTATGTGGCAATGAATGCATTGCCACAGTATCTAACCCGTCAGTACGGCGAAGAAAAAGCAGATGGTTCGGGTGTTATCACCCCTGGTGATTACATCGTTGATGAAAAATCACACCAAGTATTTTTGACCGAAGCGGGTCACGAAAAAGCTGAAGTTGCTTTGGCTCAAATTGGTCTGATCAAAGAGGGGGAGTCTTTGTATGCCCCTCAAAACATCACCTTGATGCACCATGTGTATGCTGCCCTGAGAGCTCATACTTTGTTCAACAAAGATCAGCATTACGTTGTGCAAAACGGTGAAGTTATCATTGTTGATGAATTCACCGGACGACTCATGCAAGGACGTCGGTGGTCCGATGGCTTACATCAAGCGGTTGAGGCAAAAGAAGGTGTGGCGATTCAGCACGAAAATCGCACATTGGCGACGATCACCTTCCAGAATTATTTCCGCATGTACAGCAAGCTCGCTGGTATGACCGGTACCGCTGATACAGAAGCTTATGAATTTCAAGAGATCTATGGTTTGGAGACAGTGATTGTTCCTCCTAATCGCATCAATGCCAGAATTGATAGGCAAGATCAAATCTATCGCTCATCGATGGAACGTTACAATGCTGTCACCAAAGATATCCAAGATTGCTATGAGCGCGGTCAACCAGTGTTGGTTGGCACCACATCGATTGAAAACTCAGAATTGATTTCATCACTATTAGATAAGGCGAAGTTGCCTCATCAGGTATTGAATGCAAAACAGCACGCCAAAGAAGCTGAAATCATTGCGCAAGCAGGCCGTCCAAAAATGATCACCATCGCAACGAACATGGCTGGCCGAGGCACGGACATTGTGTTGGGCGGTAACGTTGAGAAGCAAGCTGGCTTGATTGAGCAAGATGCTGCAGTTTCCGCACAAGATAAAGCGGCGCGTATCAAGAAATTACATGATGAGTGGCAAGGCTTGCATGATCACGTGGTGGATGCAGGTGGTTTGCACATCATCGGTACCGAGCGTCATGAAAGCCGTCGTGTTGATAACCAATTAAGAGGTCGTGCTGCGCGTCAGGGTGACCCAGGTTCATCAAGATTCTATTTGTCATTAGACGATGCTTTATTGCGCATCTTTGCTGGTGAGCGCCTGAAGTCAATCATGGACCGATTGCGCATGCCTGAAGGTGAGCCAATCGAAGCTGGCATGGTGACTCGTTCGATTGAATCTGCGCAGCGCAAAGTTGAAGCCAGAAACTTTGATATTCGTAAGCAATTGTTGCAATACGACGACGTGGCCAATGACCAGCGTAAAGAAGTTTATCGTTTGCGCAATGAAGTTCTTGAATCAAAGGATATTGGTGATTTAGTTGCTAACTTGCGTGAATCATATTTCACAGATTTGTTCCATGATCATATTCCTGCTGAATCTGTGATTGAGCAGTGGGACGTCGCTGGATTGCAGCAAGTACTATCTAATGACTGGAGCTTATCAATTGATTTGCAAGCCATCATTGATGCTGAAGACACCATCGAGCCAGAAGGTCTCCTTGCCAAGGTATTAGAAAGCGCCAAGACCCTTTACGATGCAAAAGTTGAATTGGTCGGAAGAGAATCTTTTGCTAAGTTTGAATGTTCAGTGGTTTTATATGCCCTAGATACCTCATGGAGAGAGCATTTAGCCGCTTTGGATCATTTGCGCCAGGGCATTCATTTGCGCGGCTATGCGCAAAAAGATCCTAAGCAAGAATATCGTCGCGAAGCATTTGAGTTATTTGGACGCTTGTTAGACACAGTGAAACTAGAAGTGACGCGCACCATCATGGTGGTCAGGATTGAAACGGCTGAAGAATTAGAGCGTGCCAGCGAGTCCATTCAAGAAGATTTGGCGGATGTGAAAGGTGTGCAGTACCAGCATGCAGGCGTTGATCAATCAGAAGATGACTCTCCTGCACGTGCTGCTGCACCTCAACCGGTTCAGTCTGGTCCTAAGGTAGGTCGTAATGATCCATGCCCTTGCGGTAGCGGTAAAAAATACAAGCACTGCCATGGACGGCTCACTTAATTCAATGTTTACTTGAATCATTGTTCATTTTTAGAGATAAGACACCATGCCAGTGAATTCCCCATTACCGATTGCCAATGAATTAAGCTCTGTGAATGGTGTCCGTTTGGGGCATGCAGAAGCTGGCATTAAAAGACCTGGTCGCAAGGACGTATTGATCATTGAACTCAATGAAGGTTCTAACGTTGCTGGTGTTTTTACAAAAAATCGCTTTTGTGCAGCACCAGTGCAAATTTGCAGAGAGCATTTGCAAGCATCAGCAAAGAGCGGTGTGGATATTCGGGCATTGATCATCAACACAGGTAACGCCAATGCAGGCACAGGTGAGCCTGGTTATAAAAATGCGATGCGCACGTGTGAAGAGTTGGCAAAGTTGATGGGTTTGAAAAAAGAGCAAATCTTGCCTTTTTCTACCGGAGTGATACTTGAGCCCTTGCCAGTTGAAAAGGTCATTGCTGGCATGCCTCAAGCAATCAGTAATCTAAATGTTGATAACTGGTTCAATGCTGCTCATGCCATCATGACCACGGATACTCAGGCAAAAGCTTATTCAAAGCAAGTTGAGATCAATGGCAAAACCATCACCTTGACTGGCATCAGCAAGGGTGCGGGCATGATTCATCCCAACATGGCCACCATGTTGGGCTATGTGGCCACCGATGCAAAAGTATCCCCCGCTTTGTTACAGCAATTGACCACAACTGCTGCAGACCTGTCCTTTAATGCCATCACGATTGATGGTGATACATCGACCAATGATTCCTTCATTGTTATGGCCAGCGGCGCAAGCCAAGTCGAGATTCCGGCTTCAGGTCAGGCACATGACATCTTCCGCCAAGCATTGATCGAAGTCTGTCAAAAATTAGCTCAAATGATTGTGCGAGATGGTGAGGGCGCGACTAAATTCATCACGATTCAGATTGAAGGCGGCAAGACCGATGCTGAATGTAAATTGGTGGCTGAAGCCATTGCACATTCACCATTGGTGAAAACTGCTTTTTTTGCCAGTGATCCTAATTTAGGTCGTATCTTGGCTGCCATTGGTTATGCTGGCATTGCAGATCTTGATGTTGGCCGTGTGCAGTTATGGTTGGATGATGTATGGGTTGCCAAGGATGGCGGTCGTCATCCTGATTATCAAGAAGCGGATGGACAACGCGTGATGAAGCAAGCAGAAATCACGGTTCGTGCT
>JBFZCN010000130.1:0-3024 GCA_041307985.1 Burkholderiales bacterium | reverse complement strand
TGGTGATTCTGATGAATACAACTTCAACTTTGACGTTGAGTTTGAGGTTGAAAGTTACTTGAGATATCAAGGCGAGAAGTTTGCAGATTATTTTGATGCGAACACTTACCTGTTGATCACTCGTGCTTTAGATTATTTCGATCCTGCAAAACAATTTGCAAATAATCTCAGTGCATCCATGAAAAATATTGCCGCCAAGTTTCTAGTGGTGAGTTTCACGACTGATTGGCGCTTTGCGCCAGAGTGCAGCCGTGAAATCGTTAAGGCATTGCTGGATAACAAGCTAGATGTCACTTATGGTGAGATTGATGCACCTCATGGTCATGACGCCTTCTTATTAGAAGATCCTCGTTATCACAACTTGGTCAGAGCCTACTTTGAGCAAATTGCCCAGGAGCTTCGATCATGATGCGTTCAGATTTTGCTGCGATTGCAAATTGGGTAGAGCCTGGTTCTCAGGTTCTAGATGTTGGCTGCGGCGATGGCAGTCTATTGCATCATCTAAAAGAAGCCAAGCAAGCGCATGTGTATGGTGTTGAGTTGGCTGATGACAAAGTTTTGGCTTGCGCACAAAAAGGTTTAAATGTTGTGCAGCAAAATCTTGAGGGTGGTTTGGCTTTATTTGAAGATCAAAGCTTTGACAAAGTGATTCTCTCGCAAACATTGCAAACGATTCATCAAACAGCCAGGATCTTGAGTGAAATTGCCAGGGTCGGAAAAGAATGCGTTGTTTCATTCCCTAACTTTGGACATTGGTCACACCGCTCAGCAGTTTTGTTGGGCAGGATGCCAGTTTCTAAATCACTGCCATACCAATGGTATGACACGCCCAACGTCAGAGTTCTAACAATTGCTGATTTTGAAGCTTTAGCGCCAGCGGTTGGTCTTGAGCTACTTGATCGTGTGGTTTTCCATGACGGACAGTCTGTGGAGTTTTTGCCTAACCTGAGGGGAAGTCTTGCAGTCTATCGTGCACGTCGGGCCAAGTAGAACCAAAGCATTACTTGTTTGTATTTTTCTAGGTTTTTCTAGTGGGTTGCCCTTATTCATTCTTTATAACTTGCTGTCAGCATGGTTAAAGAGTGAAGGTGTCGACTTAAAAGCCATTGGTTTGTTTGCCTTGGTCGGCATGCCCTATACCTGGAAGTTTTTGTGGGCTCCCGCGATGGACAGATTCAAGCTACCGTTTTTAGGGCGTCGCCGCGGTTGGATGATCTTCACTCAAATTGCCGTGATGCTGGCTGTGATCTTGATGGGTCAATTCAATCCAAGCACTGAAATTTGGATCGTGGTTTTCTTGGCTTCTATCGTGGCTTTCTTTTCAGCAAGCCAGGACATTGTGGTCGATGCCCATCGTCGCGAGTGGTTGACCGAAGGTCAAATGGGTTCTGGCACAGCGCTCTTTGTGAATGCTTATAAATTATCAACCTTGGTGCCAGGATCACTTTCATTGATTTTGTCAGATCTGATTACTTGGGACTGGGTATTTTTTATCACGGGTTTATTCATGCTCCCAGGCATTTTGACAACCTTATTGGTATCAGAGCCCAAAGAGTATGGCCCGCCGCCACAAACCATGAAAGAAGCAGTGATTGAACCTTTCAAGGAGTTCATTCATCGCTCTGGTTGGAAGCATGCGGCATTTATTTTGTTATTCATCTTCCTTTATAAGCTGGGCGATTCGATGGCAAGTGCCTTGGCCACTCCTTTTTATATTGAGCTTGGTTTTACGAGAACTGAAATTGGCATCGTTGCAAAAAATGCAGGCCTTTGGGCCAGCATCTTGGGCGGAATCCTTGGCGCTTATTGGATGTTAAAGACAGGCGTTAACAAAGGCTTGTGGATTTTTGGAGTCTTGCAAGCAGTCGCCACTTTTGGTTTTGTCGTGCTTGCTCAATCAGGCCCTGATTTGTGGGTCTTGTCATGGGTGATTGGTTTTGAGGCAATCACCGCAGGTCTTGGTACGGCTGCATTCACAGCCTATCTTGCTCTAGAGACCAATCCGCGTTTCACGGCCACTCAGTTTGCTTTGTTCACCAGCTTATCGGCTGTGCCACGAACCTTTATCAATGCATTGACTGGTTATATTGTTGAATTTACTGGATGGACTAATTTCTTTATCATTTGCGTTGTGTTGGCATTGCCTGGCTTGATGTTATTGCCTAAGATTGCACCATGGCGCGAAGAAAAAAAGTCTCCATTTGAAAAAACTGTGTGATCAGATGACTCCCCCTTTTATTTCTAACCTCAAAAGATATTTTTTATTTTCCCTGATTGCTTTGTTGGGAGCCTGTGGTGGCTCATCAAGACAGGGGCCCATAGATGGCGTACGAGTTGGCGATACCTCCAGTCTTAAGGACATGGTTCCAGCCAGTCAATTAGAAGCATCAGCGACCAGACAATACAGCGCCATGAAGCAAAAGGCATCTGAAAAAAATGCTTTGGCCCCCGACAATCATCCTCAGGTGATTCGTTTGCGCGCCATCGCTAAAAAAATATTACCGCATGCCTATGCCTGGAATCCAGAATCTCAGGCTTGGAAGTGGGAAGTCAATTTATTCATTTCTGATCAGGTCAATGCATTTTGTATGCCTGGCGGAAAGATTGCTTTTTACAGCGGCATCATTGAAAAGTTAAAGTTAAATGACGACGAGGTTGCGACCGTGATGGGTCATGAAATTGCCCATGCTTTGCGCGAACATGCAAGAGACAGAATCGCTAAAGCGCAGTTGAGTAATTTAGGTGCGAGCGTTTTATCTTCGGCCTTGGGTTTGGGGAATCTTGGCGGACAAGCATTGGGGCAAGGTCTGCAAATCTTAGGCTTGAGTTTTTCAAGGGCCGATGAAAGAGATGCTGATTTGGTTGGCATGGATATCGCAGCCAGAGCTGGCTATGATCCACGCGCCGGAATTTCTTTATGGCAAAAAATGGGTCAATTGTCGAAAGAGAAGCAACCAGAGTGGCTCTCAACCCATCCAAGCGGCGATTCTCGAATTTACGAAATTCAAAAAAACATCAATGAGG